>JADJCK010000005.1:300000-537208 GCA_016703265.1 bacterium | reverse complement strand
GAGGCTTTCGCCTATCGGATCTTCGTCGAAGGCCTCGACGGGGGGCGTCACCTGCAGGTGTACTCGAACTACTGGTCACTGATGCATGCATCCATCACGGAGAGTTCGTACTGGCAGTTCGTCCGATTGGGCGATTGGGGTTGGGCCATCAGGAATCTCTTGTCCGAAACGGCCGGCAAATACTTCGATGCGATGGACGGCGTCCAATCGATGCGTCTGGTCGATGTTCCCCCAGGCGGGGGAGTCTACACCGGACAAACGTGGACTCCGGCCCGGTACAACAACCGAGGCGGCAGGCAGGGACCACAAGAGAGCCCCGGCAACTACTACCTGAGCAGCCAGACTTTCGGAACCGACGAAGTCCTGACCGCGAAGTTCGTCGACGCCCGCCAGCAGTGGGAGTGCTTCCTGGAAAGCCGGCAGGCGCTGGTCCACCAGTTGTGGTACTTCCGGCGGGACTACAGGATCTAGGCCGGGCCCATTGACGGAGGTCCGGGCCAGGGAACAGGAATGCCGCAGGCCCCGCACCCTTGATGGGTGCGGGGCTCGCGGACGGATCTGGGTGTGATCGTGGGTTGCGGGGCGGCTTGTCTCGTGGGGACTTGCGCCGGCGCAATTCCCACGGCGCCGCCACGAAACGGGCGAAACAGCAGGCGATGGCTGGGGTCTATCAGGGTCATCCCCTGCAGATCACATGACGGAGGCCCTGGGGAGGGCGGGGTGGATCAGCCCGGCGGCGGGCCATGGCGCGGCGCAGATTCGTCAGATCAACGGAGGAAAGGTGCGCAATTCCGGGTGTCGCCTTGGTACGCAATGGTGGGTGTCGCTTGACATGTGTCGATGTCGAGGTCCCATTTCACGACGAACCGCCCGTCTCGATAGACGTGCACAAAGCGCGGCGGATGGTCACCGACCCAAGTGATGAAGACATAGCCGCCACGCCGGATCATCGTCAATGGTGTTACCATGGGAGGTAGCACTCGTGAAGAGTAGTACCCCCGGGCGGTGCAGGCAGCGTACCCCGAGGCGAGGTGTCGGGCATTCATTCAAAGCGGCGATCCCAGACTGCGCATCCAGTCATTGGCCGGGAAACCAGCGGGAATGTGTGCAAAGACGGGCGTCAACAACTGGTGGCACGGGACATCGGCTTCGTCACCAGCAGCAGGCTCGCGGGGACCCTGGGTCGACCACACGGACCCCGGACTCAGACCGTGCCGACAGGCGCCTGCAGCCCCAACCCCCGCACCATCCCCTCGATCTCCTGCGCATACACTGGGTTCATCACCAGCACCAGCGCGATGTCGAGGCCGGGCAGCGCCTCGGGCGCCACCACCTGGCGGCCGACGCCCGGCAGGAAGAGGCCGTGCTTGGCGGGGTTGATGTCGACGGGCACGCCGATGGCGCCGTCGGCGCCCATCAGGTTCAGGAAGGTGACGCCCTTGCTGCCCGAACCCCAGACGGCGACGCGTCCGCCGGCCTGGGCGATGCGCGCGAACTCGCGGCGCCAGTGGGCCAGCAGCCGGTCGACCTCGTCGCCGAGGCCGGCGGCCATCGTCAGCAGGTCATCGCCGGCGGGGACCGTCGCCAGTTGCGCCGGCGCAAGTGCGGCCGGCGCCGACTCGCCGATCGCCTCCAGGCAGAGGAACTGGCCGGCAAACGTCTCCCAGGTGCGGGTCACGCGAAGGCCGGCGCGCTCAAAGCAGGCGGCGAGGCTGCGGGCGTTGAAGTACGAAACGTGCTCGTAGATGAAGTCCCAGACGCCGCCGTCGCGCAGGCTGTACAGCGAGTTGGGAACCTCGCAGAAGAAGACCGGGCTGCTGCCGGCCGGCACGGCGTCACGCATCATGTGCACGAAGTCGGCGGGGGCGTCCATATGTTCGAGCGCGTGGCGCGAACAGACCAGGTCGGGCGCGCGGCCGAGCGGGCTCACTCCGAAGTACTCGCGGCGGATGGCCAGGTTCGCGCCGGGTTCGCCGCCGCGGAAACTGGGGTCGAAACCCGTGCCGACGCTGCCGGCCCCGGCGCAGACCAGCTTCAGGAAATCGCCCTGGCCGCAGGCGATCTCGACCACGTGCTTGCCGTCGAGTCCATGCCGGCGGCGCAGGTCCAGCGCCAGTTCCTCGGCGTACGCCTGGAAGCGCGGCGAGTGGTGCAGCGAATTCTCGTAGCCCTCGGCGTAGCGCACGAGCTCCGGGTCGAAGGCCAGGTTGTAGACGTGGCCGCAGTCGGCGCAGATGCCCAGGTCCAGGTCGCCGCGCGGCGCCGCCTGGGCCGCGGCGCGCTCGGACCACAGCACGTTGCAGAAGACGGGCACGCCGCCCAGAGCCAGGAAGCGCTCGACGCGGGCGCTGCCGCAGGCCAGGCAGGAGGCGCCGCTCACGAAGCCGCTCACCCTGTCGGCGCCGCTCACTTGCCGCCCCTCGCCGCGTGCAAACCGTCATCGACTGCCAGGACGACCGGGCTGAGGCCCAGCTTCGCCAGGTCGGCCGTGATCTCGGCCGTGTAGATCGGGTTCATGACGATGACGGCGTCGGGCTTGAGTTCGACCAGGTCCTGCGGGCCCACGATGCGATGCCCGGTGCCCGGCATGAAGTAGCCCTGCCGGTGCGGGTTGATGTCCACGGCGGCGGCCACCTCGTCCTGCAGCCCGAGTGTGGTGAGGAACGACACGCCCTTGCTGCCCGAGCCCCAGATGACGGCCTTCTGCCCCCTGGCCTTCAGGGCCGCAAATTGTTCGCGCCAGTACTTCACCTGGCCGGCCATCAGCGCCCGGGAACTCGCCGACCCAGGCGGCGATCTCGCCGAGGTCGCCGGCCGACGTCAGCCGGCCTGCGCCCGTGTCGGCGGTGTCGGCGGCGATCGTCAGGTACTGGCCGGCGTACTCGAAGCCGATGGCGGTCGGGAAGAACCCGGCCGCGCTGAACAGGTGCTCGAGCGAATGCGGGCTGAAGTACGAACAGTGCTCGTAGTAGACGTCCTCGAAGGCGCAGTCGCGCAGGATGCGCTGGGCCTCGGGGATCATGAAGAAGATCTCCGCCTGGCGCCCGCCCTGCGCCGCCCGCACCATGCGCATGAACTCGAGCGTGGCCGGGATGTGCTCCAGGGTCATCTTGCAGCAGACGAAGTCGGCCGCGGTATCCACGCACTTCTCGGTGTAGAAGTCGGCCACGAAGCGCACATTCTCTTCCGCTGAAGGCGCGAAGCGATCGGCGCGATAGCCCGGGTCGAAGCCCACGCCGCGGTTGCGGCCGTTCTCGCAGAGCAGCAGCAGGAACTCTCCCTTGCCGCAGCCGATCTCGAGGATGTCGCGCCCGGACAGCTTGAACCGCTCGATGACGCGGTCGGCCAGGTCGCGGTGGAACCGCTGGAAGGTGGGCGAGAAGCCCTGCGTCTCCTCGTAGCGGCCCGAGTACTCCGTCAGCGCGGCATCGAAGGCAGTATTCGAGACGAACCCGCAGGCCGGGCAGTGGCCCAGCGCGATGTCGCCCGTCGGGTAGGCCAGCGCCTCTTCCTTCGTCGGCAGCAGGATGCAGCTGTTGGTCGGCACCCGCCGCGCCGTGTGGAAGATCGACATCCTCGCGCCCAGGCAGTTCGGGCACGTGGGGCCAGCAGTCGTGTGCGCGGCGTCAGCGTTCAACGTCGTCCGTCCGTTCGTTCAGGGATGGTGCCTTGCGCCGGGCTCAAGCCACGTGCGGGGTCGGCACCGGGATGATGAACTTGCCGCCGCCGTCGCGGTACGCCTGCTCCTGGGCGAGGATCTCGCTTTCCAGGTTCCAGGGCAACAGCAGCACGTAGTCGGGCTTGCGCGCGGCGATCTGTTCGGCCGCGACAATGGGGATCTTCTGGCCGGGCATGAGGCGCCCCTGCTTGTGCACGTTCTTATCGGCGGCGAAGTCGAGCAGCTCGCGCCCGATGCCCACATAGTTGATGAGCGTGCTGCCCTTGGCGGCGGCGCCGTAGGCGGCGATCGTCTTGCCCTCGGCCTTGAGGCCGCGCAGCAGCGCCAGCAGGTTCGTCTTCAGGTCGGCCACGCGGGTCGAGAACTCGCGGTAGTAGTCGAGCGTGTCCAGGCCCAGGGTCCGCTCCTCGGCCAGCAGGCCGCGCACGGCCTCGTTCGGGGCATCGTGCTTCTCGATGAACAGGCGCAGCGAGCCGCCGTGGATCGGCAGTCGGCGCACGTCGTTCAGGAACAGGCCGTGCCGGCGCAGCAGCTTGTCGACCGCCGTGACCGAGAAGTAGCACAGGTGCTCGTGGTAGATGGTGTCGAACTCGCAGTGGTCGATGAGGTCCCGCACATAGGGAAACTCGATGACGGCCATGCCGTCCTGCTTGAGCAGCGCGGCGATGCCGGCCACGAAGCCGTTCGTGTCGGCCACGTGGGCCAGCACATTGTTGCCGTGGATGACGTCGGCCCGGAAGCCCTCGGCCACCAGCCCCGTCGCCACTTCAAGCCCGAAGAACTCGGCCCGGCTGCGCACGCCGATCTTCTCGGCCGCCTCGCACAGCGATTTAACCGGGTCGATGCCCAGCACGGGCACGCCCTGCTCCACGTAGTTCTTCAGCAGGTAGCCGTCGTTGCTGGCCAGCTCGATGACCAGGCTCTGCGGCCCCAGCTGACGCCGCTCGATCAGCTCCTGCGCGTTCTGGCGCGAATGTTCGAGCAGGTACTTGCGAGAACGACGAGTAGTACGGGTAGTCCTCGCAGAACAGCTTCTCCGGCGAAACCGTCTCGGCGATCTGCAGCAGCGTGCAGTCTGGGGCAGAATGCCACTTCGAGCGGGAACCGCGGCTCAGCCCGGTCCGCGCATCGCCCGCCGAGGGCATCCGGTCGGCCAGCGGCGTGTTGCCGAGGTCGAGCACGGGCTTGAGTTTCTTCGATCCGCAGGAGCGGCAACTGTGCTTGTTGGCGGCCATCAGTGGTTCCCCCCCACAGTCTTTTCTGTTCCGGAATGCTTGCCCGTCCAGCGCAGGTCCTCGTCCAGCCGCTCCGGCTCCTGCAGTTGCTTGACGTGCTCGATCCGCAGGAACCTGGGCCCTCCAGGTCCTCGAGATTCAGGCCGACGCGGGTAGGCCTCGTGCAGCTGCTTGATGCCGCGGCGCACCGTCCACTGCGGCTTGAACTCCTGGATGTCAGGCCAGCAGGTCTTGCAGAATCCGCCCGGTAGCAACGCTTGTCCGGGCCTGGCATTGTCCGGCGAAGCCGACCCTCGCAGTTCGGCACCACGTCGTGCACGATCTCGGCCACTTCGCGGATACGGTAGTTCTCGGTCGTGGTGCCCACGTTGAATGCCCGGCCGTGGACCAGCGAGCGGTCGGCCTCGAGCAGGGCGATGTAGGCGCGCGCGATGTCCTCGACGTGCACCAGCGGCCGCCACGGCGAGCCGTCGCTCTTAAGGTGCACCTCACCCGTGGTGAAGGCCCACGCCGTCAGGTTGTTGACCACCAGGTCGAAGCGGATGCGCGGCGACAGCCCGTAGGCCGTCGAGGCGCGCAGGAACACCGGGCTGAAGTCGTCGCTGGCCAGCGGAGCCACGTCGCGCTCCACCTCGACCTTCGAGACACCGTACGGCGTGACCGGGTTGAAGGCCGCGTTTTCGTCCAGGATGTCGTCCGCCCGCCGCGCGTAGATGCTGCACGACGGGCTGAACAGGAAGCGCGGCACGCCCGCGGCCTTCGCCGCCTGGCCAGCCGCACCGAGCCTAGGTGGTTGATGCCGTCGGTCAGCGACGGGTCGTAGTCGCCCAGCGGGTCGTTCGAGAGCCCGGCCAGGTGGATCACGGCCTCGAAGCCCTTGAGGACGTCGCCATCCACATCGCGCACGTCGCCGATGATCTCCGGCACCTTTGCCAGTTCGCCGTCGAACGTGCAGGCGCCGAAGAGGTCGGTGTCGAGCCCCGTCACCTGGTGCCCGTGCTCCAGCAGCATCGGCGTCAGCACGCTGCCGATATAGCCCTTGTGTCCGGTCAGCAAAACTTTCATGTGCGGATCCCCTGCTCCCGTTTTCCCTGGATTCGGTTTGCGTCGTGCCACGCCGCTATTCCCAGCACTTCCACGGCGGATTGCCGCTGTCCCACAGCGTCTGCAGGATGTGCTTCTCGCGCAGCGTGTCCATGCACTGCCAGAACGACTCGTGCTTGTAGGCCATCAGCTGGTCGTCGCGGGCCAGCCCTTCCATCGGCGCCTGCTCGAACATGACGGGATCACCTTCGATGTAGTCGAACACGCCCGGCTCCAGCACGAAGAAGGCGCCGTTGATCCAGCCTTCGGCCGTCTGTGGCTTCTCGGTGAAGCGCTTGACGGCATTGCCCTCGAACTCGAGGTGGCCGTAGCGCGCTGGCGGCCGCACCGACGTCAGCGTGGCCAGCCGGCCGTGGTCCTTGTGGAAGTCGTGCAGGCGGTCCAGCGGCACGTCGGACAGCCCGTCGCCCCAGGTCAGCATGAAGGTGCGGTCGTCCAGCCACGGCTGCAGCCGCTTGATGCGACCGCCCGTGCCCGTCGTCATGCCGGTCTCGACCAGGTGCACGGTCCAGTCGGGGCGTCGCTCGGTGTAGGTCAGTACGTCACCCTTGTTGGTGTGCACGGTCATGTCGCCTTCGAGCGTGCCGAAGTCGCGCATCCAGCGCTTGATGTACTCGCCCTTGTAGCCCAGCGCGATCACGAACTCGTTGTGCCCGTAGTGCGCATAGTGCTTCATGATGTGCCAGAGGATGGGATGGCCACCGATTTCGACCATCGGTTTCGGCCGGATCTCCGTTTCCTCCGCCAGGCGCGTGCCCATGCCGCCGGCCAGGATGGCGACGATCGGTTTCTTGGCCATGTTCCTCCCGTTACCCCACCGCGGGTGACGATTGCGAAGCGCTCCGGTCACCGAAGCGCCACATCACGTGAAAGCCCTGTCATTCCGGAAATTAGACCGGAACATTATACCATATGTCGGCATGGCCGCAAGCGTTATAATACTTTTCGTGTGCTCTTTTGATCTTTACATTTAACGAGATCCGCTGCCGCCCCGGCCCTCGTTGCGGCCAAAATCCGCTTAACTGACTTTCTCGCAGCTAATTAGCCGGCAACCGACAGATCGTGAACCGGTACTTGCCGTTCTTCTCCTGGGGGATCCGCTCGGCCGGAAACAGGTCCACGGCCATGCCCTGGCCGAGGATGTCCCGCAGCGTCGCCACGAGGGCGGCCGCCACGTCGTCGCCCCAGCCGGGCCCCGGCACCAGGTGCACCTGCAGGCGCAGCGGCTCCTCCTGGACGATCTGCATCTGCCGGATGCCGGACAGCTTCGTCAGCGTGTTCTCGATGATCGAGATGCCCTGCACGCGGTAGCCGGCCTCCGCCCGCAGGAAGTCGGCGGTGCGCCCGGTCACCTGCTCCATCAGCGGCAGGCCGCGCCCGCAGGGGCACAGCCGGTCGCTCGGCACGCCGCGATCGCCCAGTTCGTAGCGAATCAGCGGCATGCCGAAATTGATGAGCTCGGTCACCACCAGGCGGCCGTCCTCGCCGGGCGCGCAGGGCGAGCCGTCGTCGCGCAGGAACTCGGTGATGACGTGGTCGGCGTTCAGGTGCAGGCCGCGATGCTGTTCGCACTCGCAGGCAATGAGGCTCACCTCCTCGCAGCCGTAGCGGTTGGTGACGGGCACCCCGCACACCGCCTCGATCACCCGCCGCTCGGGTTCCAGGAGCATCATGCTGGTGGCCACGACGCCCTTCGGGTCCAGGCGGCGCCCCTGCTCCTGCAGGTATTCGGCGAGGATGAACAGCGAATGCGCGTGACCGAACAGCAGGCCGGGACGCAGGCGCTCCCACTCGGCCGTGAAGCGCTCGAGCGCGGGCCGGTCGATGCGCATCGTGTCCAGGTAGATGATGCGCTCCTTGAGCGCGGCCCGCAGGCGCGCCTTCCAGGTCGCCGGCACCGGCGGATTGCCCCAGACCGCGGCCATCGGCTGGCCCAGTCGCCAGCCCGACCACTCGTCCGAGCGCAGGGCCGCGGCCGTCCGCAGCTGCACGCCCGGCTCGTCGCAGTAGATCTCCAGCGAGACGCCGGTCGAACCGCCGGTCTTGGCCTTGCGCAGGTCCTGCTTGCGGTGGCGCGAGGAGATGAGGTCGTCGCCGCGCTGCCGGATGTCATCCTTGGTGACGATCGGCAGGCGCGCCAGGTCGTCCAGTGTGCGCACCGAGGCCGGGTCGACGCCGGCCTGTGCGAAACTGTCGCGATAGAAGGCGCAGGTGGAGGCGGCATGGGTCACCATGGTCCGCAGGGCCGCCTCCTGGCGCGCACGGACGGCCTCGGGCTTCTCCCACTGCGTGCGCCGCAGCCGGCGCAGTTCCCGCAGGCGCGCGCTGCGCTCATAGACGTCCCAGGCCGGCTCGAAGAAGCCGCCCACCACGGCGTCGGGCAGCCTCATGTCGCGGCCCCCTCGCGCAGGCGGTCGCGATCGAGGCCCAGCGAGACCAGGCGCTTCCACAGCCGCGCGGCCAGCGGGTCGCGGCGCAGGGCCTCGCGGTAGTCGTGCCAGGCCTCGGCCCGCCGGCCTTCGCGCGCATGCCAGTAGCCGCGCGTGACGAAGACGTGGGCGTAGGCCTGGTCGACCTCGCGCCGCGTCGCGGCGCCGGGATGATCCCTGAGGAAGCGGTCGAGCAGTCGCATGAAGTTGTCGAGGCGCTCACCGGTCTTCCGCGACATCTGGCCTTCCCACACGCGGTAGTTCGCCAGCCGCTCCGGCACGAAGGCGAACAGGTGGTCCACCGAGATGCGCAGCCACAGGTCGTAGTCGATGGACATCGTCAGCGACTCGTCGAAACCGCCGGCGGCACGCAGCACCGTCGCGCGCGCCACGGCCGTGGGAAACGGCACGAAGTTGTCGATCAGGAGCTGCGCCGTCACGCGCCCCTCGTAGTGCGGGATGTCGTAGTAGGGCAGCGGCTTGCCCTGCCCGTCGACACATTCGATGTCGCTGTAGACCACGGCCACGCGCGGGTCGGCAAAGCGCGGCAACTGCCGGCTCAGCTTGTCGGGACGCCAGGTGTCGTCGGCGTCGCAGAAGGCGATGAACTCGCCACGCGCCTCGCGGATGCCGTGGTTCTTGGCCACGGTCTGGCCCGCATTGGCCTGGCGCACGACGCGCACGCGCGGGTCGCCGGCATACCGCTCGAGCACGCGCGCCGTGTCGTCGGTCGAGCCGTCGTCGACGACGATCGACTCCAGGTGCGGGTAGTCCTGCGCCAGCAACGCGTCGAGCGTCTCGGCGATGTAGCCGCCCATGTTGTACGAGGCGGTCACGACCGAGACCAGGCCCGGGACCATGACGGGTTCACTACTGGCGGACATGCTGGCTGTACACCTCGGCGTAGCGGGCGGCCATCGTTTCACTGGAATGCTCGCGACGCACCTCGTCACGGGCGGCGGCGCCCAGGCGGGCGCCCAGTCCGGGCTCGTCGCGCAGCCGCAGCAGCGCCGCAGGCAGCGCGGCCGGGTCGCCGCGCGGCACGACCAGGCCCGTGGCGCCGTCCCGGACCAGCGTGGGGATATCGCCCACCGGCGTGGCCACGATGGGCGTCCCGGTGGCGGCCGTCTCCAGCAGGATCATCGGCATGCCTTCGTCGAGCGACGGCAGCGCGAACGCATCGGCCGCCTGCAGCAGCGCCGGCACGTCGTCGCGGAAGCCGAGCAGGCGCACGCGATCTCCCCAGCCCCCGGCGACAATCTGCGACTGCAGGGACTCGCGCAGTTCGCCCTCGCCCGCCACCAGGCAGGTCACGGGCCGGCCTGTCGCCGGCAGCCCGCCCACGGCGCGCAGCAGCGTCGCCTGGTCCTTCTGCGCCGTCAGGCGGCCGGCGTTCAGCACCAGGAAGCCCTCCGGGCCCACGCCCAGCGAAGCACGCAATCTCTCCCGTTCCGCCGCCGGCAGCAGCGGCGGATCCAGCGGGATGCCGTTGGGGATCACGCGCACGCGGTCCTCACGCACGCCGGCCTTGACGAGCACCTGGCGGATCTCGCCCGAAACGGCCGTCACCGTGCGGAAGCGCCGGTAGAAGCGCATCTCCAGGCCGACCATCAACCGCATTTTCAGCGGCGAGCCCGGCTCGATGAACCACAGGTGGCAGGTGGCGGTCATCGGCACGGGCCACAGGGCCCGCAGGAAGCCCCCGTAGACGGTGGCCTTGTAGCCGTGGCTGTGCACCAGTCCGATGCCCAGCGCGCGCAGCCGACGCGCCTCGCGCGGCACGTCGACGGCCAGGCGCAGGTTGCGCAACAGCACTTTTTCCGCGGCGAACCCCAGGCGCCGGGCCTCGTCGAACAGGGCGCTCGGTTCGTCGGGGTTCTGCACGATGCACCCGACCACCGGCTCGTACCGGCCGGCGGCCCGCAAGGCGGTCGACAGGTTCAGGACGACGCGTTCGGCGCCGTAGAGGCCCCCGCTCTCGAGCAGGTGCAGGACCCGCACTTTATGGGCGCCCATCCCCGTCCCGTCGTTCGAAGATACGGTACTTGAGGCCGTAGCCACGGCCGCCGGCGCCGACAGTCTCGGCAACCTGCGTGAAATCCGCCGCCAGGTACTGCGCGAGCGGGAAGTCGGGCGGGTTGTCGAAGCGCTCCTCGACCATGATGTAGCGCATCGTCGACATGTCGACCAGGTCGGCATAGCGCTCCAGCGGCGTCGAGTAGTAGGAGTAGTACTCCCAGCCCGCGTCACAACGCCCGCCGAGAAGATCCTGCAGGCGCAGTTCGTTCTGCTCCTCCCAGTTCTTCAGGTGCCGGCTGGTGAAGGACTGGCCCTCGGCGCGATCCTGCACCAGGCCGCGCTCGATGCCCGCCGCGATCGTCGCCAGGCAGTGCGTGCCGCGCGGCAGGACCAGTCCGTCATAGCCGAAGACGAAGAACGGCTCGTCATGGCCGACGTTCGCCGTGATCCAGGCCCGCAGGCCGTTCTGCGCACTGCCGCGCAGCAGGTTCACCTCGCGGACGCTTTGCACCGACAGGATCACGACACAGGCGGCAGCCGTCGCGACCGCCGCACGGCTCCACGTCGGTCGCCGGACTGCCAACGCGACCAGGAACCCGATCGCGGCTGTGTAGAAGAGCGGCAGGGCCGGCAGCATCCAGTAGGCGCGCAGCTGGCGGATGGCGCCGAACAGCACCAGCCAGCCGGCGGCCTGGAACACCAGGCTGGCCGCGACCGGATTGGCGCGGCGGAACGAGGCACCGCCGCGGTGCAGTACGGCCCCCAGCGCCAATGGCAGGGCCAGCCAGCCGCCGCCGCGCAGCATCGTGATGAACTGCTCGCCCCACTTGATCCAGGGCGAGGCGTCGTCCTTGGCGTTCGTCACGCGCAGCTTCACGTACTTGAGCGGGTCGAACAGCGGGATTCCCGCCGAGACGGCGAAGGCCAGCAGTGACAGCAGCGCAAAGGCCCAGCCCAGGCGCACGGCCGTGCGCAGGCCGTGGACCCGCACCAGGTCACCCAAGAGCAGGATCACCGCAAAGGCCATGTGCAGCTTCAGGCCGGCGCCCAGCCCGAGCATGAAGCCGGCGCCCAGCAGCCAGCCCTGCCGGCGGCCGAAATCGGAGCGGTAGTACATCAACAGGCCCGCGACCATGAACAGCGGCAGCATGGCGTCGGGCCGGGCGACGATGTCGGCCCACACCGTGTTGTAGGTCAGCAGGAACATGGCCGGCGGCAGCACGGCCGCCCAGCCGCGCCAGGCCGTGCCCAGCGCCAGGCGGGCCAGCCGCCAGGCCAGCCCGGCTGCGAGCAGGTCCACGGCGATCACGAACAGCCGGTAGACGCGCGCGTAGCTGTCGGGCGCCACGTAGTAGTCGCGGTAGGCGTCGGCCACGATGTTGAGACCGAGACCGCCCGACGTCGCGTGGGTCAGCACGCGGAAGGCGTAGTTCGCAACCGACAGCACGCCCGCCATCCAGCATTCGAGGTACATGCGCTGCGGCGGCGCATGCCCGAACCAGACCAGGAAGCCGCCCTCGAACGTGGTGCGATCGTCGATCGAGATGAACGGCGCGCCCACGTCGAGCACCGCCAGCTTGGCAGCCAGCGAAACGACGAGCGCCAGCAGCAGGGCGAGCGTGGGCCACGACGGGCGACGGTCAGTCATGGCCGGCCTCCGGGTCCGTGGCAGTGCGGCCGAGGGCCGACGGACTGTGTTCGTTCAGGAAGTAAAGCGGCCTGTTCTTCGTCTCGTTGAACATGCGACCGAGGTACTCGCCCAGCACGCCGATGCCGATCAGCTGGCCACCGCCCAGGAACAGCACCACGACCATCAGGGAGGGGTAGCCCTTGACCGGGTCGCCGTAGGCCAGCGTCTTGTAGAAGATCCAGCCCGCGTAGGCAAAGGCGATCACGGCAATGCCGATCCCGCAGTACGTCGCCAGCCGCAGCGGCACGGTCGAGAACGAGGTGATGCCTTCCACCGCGAAATTCCACAGCTTCCAGTAGTTCCACTTCGTGTCGCCGGCGAAGCGGGGGTCACGGCGGTACATCACGGCCTTCTGCGGGAACCCGACCCAGGCGAACAGGCCCTTCATGAAGCGGTGCTGTTCGCGCAACTGCAGGAGCGCCACGACGGTGCGACGGCTCAGCAGGCGGAAATCGCCGGTGTCGGCCGGGATCCGCACGCGGCTCAGCTTGCCGATCACGCGGTAGAACCAGCGTGCAGTCGCCTTCTTGAACGCGGTCTCGCCGGCCCGCGATTCCCGCCGCGCGTAGACCATGTCGTACCCGTTGCGCCATTCCGCCACGAGCTGCGGGATGACTTCGGGCGGGTCCTGCAGGTCGGCATCGATGACGACCACCGCATCGCCCCGGCAGGCGTCGAGGCCGGCGGTCATCGCCACCTCCTTCCCGAAATTGCGGCTGAGGTCGACCACGGCGACTTCGGGGTTGGCGGCCTGCAGTTCGTGCATCAGCTTCAGCGTGCCATCGCTGCTGCCGTCGTTGACGTAGACGACTTCCCAGGGCAGTCCGAGCTGGACCATCACCGCCGACAGGCGACGGTGGAACTCGGGCAGCACCTCCTGCTCGTTGTAGCAGGGGACCACCACGGACAGCCGCTCGCCTGCCCGGCGTTTCACGTGATCGCCGCGGTCAGTCATGACGCACCTCACGGAAGGTCCAGAACCGATTGCCCAGGTACGTGAGTACCACCACGGTGCCCGTCGCGGCCACCTGGGACAGCAGGTAGTGCAGCCCCAGCCCGCGGTGGCAGGCCGCCATCATGCCGGCGTTGACGCCCATGCCCGCCAGCGCGATCGCGAAGAACCGGGGCATGGTGCCCGCGTGTCCCCGGCGGCTGCGGAAGGTCAGGTGGTAGTTGGCGAAGTAGTTGATGACCGCCCCGACCGCGAAGCCGCAGGTGGTGGCCGCCACCGGATCCAGGCGCGCCCACCGCACGAGCGCCACCAGGGTCAGGTAGTGACCGCCGGTGCCCACCAGGCCCACGCCGAGGTAGGCCAGGAACTGGCGCGAAGCGAACATGCCCAGCACCTTAGCACGCACCGGTGCCGGCTTGTCCATGCCTAACCCTTCAGTCACGTTTAGCCCCCGGCACATCCCGCACGGCGGCCGGCCGCGCCGCCGCCCTGAAATCCGCGAAGCGGCTGCCGGTGTCGGCGCCCCACTCCCAATTGCCGAGCAGCCCCACACGCGTGATGCGCAGCGGCCTGCAGCCCGGATAGACGTCGGACAGCGACCGGTGCAGTACCGGCTCGCCATCCAGGCTCACCGTGTAGCGCAGGCCGTCGCTGACCAGCTTCATGCGCAACGGGCGCCCCCACGTGATGCGCCCGCCGACATTGGTCCAGATCGCGTCGTAGAGGTCCTCGAACCCGGCGATGGTGAAGAACGACGACAGCGAGGCACCGCCATAGCAGTCGTCGAGCCAGGTGTTGACCAGCAGGCAATGGTCCTCGTCCTGCCACAGGCAGAACCCCGCCGTGCCGTGTTCGCGCTGACCGCGGGCGCTGCCCGGCGGGGTCAAGGTCACTTCCAATTCGGCGTAGCCCGGGTCGTCCCAGTCGATGGCGTAGATCGTGCGGTCGGGCAACGGCGCTGCGGGACTGGCGCGCCACTGCACGGCTGCGGATCCGGCGCCGGCACCCGCCAGGACACCCTGGCCGCGCAGGCGGCTCCAGGTGCGACCGCCGACCGGCAGCGTGCGTCCGGCCAGGTCGCCGTCGATGCCCGCCAGCGGGTCGGCCGCGACGGTCTCGCCGGCTGCCGGGTTCCAGGGCTGCCCGGCCACGAGCTCTGCCGGCAGCGGCAACTCGCGGGGATAGGCTTCCAGCGCGAGCAGCCCGCGCGGCGCTTTCGTTCCTTCGAGCACGAGGCCCACGCCTGGCGCTGCGGCGCCCGGCTCCGGTGCCGCGGCCGGGAACCGCTGCCCGAACACAAGGCCTCCCGCCGCGAGCACCGACACCTCGCGGCCGTCGTCGAGCACCTGCACGTCGTCCGGCGCCGTCGCCCAGATTGCCGTCGCCAGCTCGCGGCGCGTACCCCGTTCGGCGATCACCAGGCGCGCCCCACCGGCCGTCAGGCGCAGTTCCCAGCGCGCGTCGCCGCCCACGGCCCGCCAGGCCAGCGTCACGCCGTCCGCAGCGAGTTCCGCCGGGGCCAACCGGACGCGCAGCAGCCCCGCCGCGGCAGACGTCGCGAGCCGCCACAGGCCGGGCTCCTGCATCCAGGTGCCGCCCACCGGGGCCTGCCGACCGGGAAGCTCCGCCCCCGACAGGCCGCGGTCGGCGACCATCGCGCCCGCCGCCTGCCTGCCCAGCCCCGGCAGGCTCGCCACCCGCACCCCATGCACGCGCGTGTCGGCCCGGAAGCCGATCTGGCCGAGCACGGCCTGCTGCAGGCCCGCGTGCAGTTGCGCGGCGCCCGGTCGCGGCACCAGCGCCAGCGGCCGGAAAGCGGGCAGGGCCCCCAGTCCGTGGGCACCGGGCAGCGAAGCGGCGCCCAGCAGCACATCGTCTTCACGGACGACGGCGACATAGCAGACGGGCACGTTCTGCACGCTGAGCACCGCCGGCGCCCAGCAGCCGCCGGCGCCGGTCCAGAGCTCGCCGTTGCGCGGACCATCGGCATGCATGACGAACCCCGCGCCTTCGCGCAGCGGGTCGCCTGCGGGCATCGGGTAC
This sequence comes from bacterium, assembly GCA_016703265.1. Lineage (NCBI taxonomy): Bacteria > bacterium. Next base: position 522,057 of record JADJCK010000005.1, on the reverse strand, counting down.
AGGCCCACGGCCAGGTTCTCGTCCATCAGGTTCACGCGCGTCGAGCCGGCGGCAATGAGCTTCCACCAGCGCACCTGCCGCACCGTGCGGCCCACGCGGCCGCTCGCGAGCCAGCGCCGCAGCCGACGGCCGACGGGCGCCGTACCGCTGCCGTGGGCCCAGCGCTGCAGTCGCGAGCGCAGGGTGTCGGCCATCACTTCGGATTGCGAGGTGTTGTGTCCGTTGAGCAGCAGGACCGAGAAAGCCAGCCCCGGCTCGTTCGGGAACGGGCCGTAGGACAGGCAGGTGCGGCCCCAGCCGGCGTGCAGGGGCGGCGCGATGCGCAACGCCCCGCTGTCGACACTGAGGACGCCCTCGACGTCGCGGCCGTCACGCGCCGGATCGTCGCCGCGGGCCGGGCCGAGAGCGCGACCGGCGCGCCGGTCGCCGCGGAAGTCGTCACGCAGCAGGATGGTCATCGGGTTGCGCCGCCGGCATGGTCACGGCCCGTGTTGCGGCCGGACCCGAAGCGGTGGCGCCAGGCCCAGGCCAGCTCGAGGCGGTACAGCGGCGCGTTCCACTTCGTGACCTTGGCCAGCAGCCAGAGGCACGACAGCTTCTGGCCCAGCGGCAGCCGGCAGCGTCGCCAGGAGCCCAGCAGGTCGCGCAGCTGGTTCCAGGCCGACAGCACCAGCTTGCCCTCGTTGGCCGGGTTGAACCAGGCCGCACGCTCGTGGTAGGTGCGAAAGACCTTGTCCGACTTGCGCCCGTGCACACGGCGGTAGAAGCGGGCGCCATCGACCTGCCGCAGGCGGCCGCGCAGCGCCAGTTCGCCCAGCAGCGTGCGGTCGCTGTCGGTGTAGTCGCGGATGAGCCCGGTTTCCAGCAGCGTTGAACGGCGCGTGAGCCCGAAGACCTCGGCACAGTTGTGGCCGATCTGGATCACCTGGAAGAAGCGGTCCGGCGCCGTCCCCAGCCCGGCCGTGCCGCGGTCGAACTCGGCGAGGAACCCGCCGTGCTCGTCGACGTCGACCAGCCTGGGGTGGCACAGCACGGTCTGCGGGTCGGCCTCGAGCGCGGCGGCGCAGACGGCCATCGCCTCGGGATCCATATAGTCGTCGTGGGCGGCCCACTTGAAGTAGCGGCCACGCGAGGCGTGGAACACGAAGTTGTAGTTCGGACCCGCGCCAAGGTTGGACTCCTGGCGGATGTAGCGCACGCGCGGATCTCGCGCGGCGAACTCGCGGCAGATCGCCCCGGTCGCGTCCGTCGAGGCATTGTCCGAGATGACGATCTCGAGGTCGGCCAGCGTCTGCGCGCACAGCGACTCGAGCGCCTGGCGCAGGAAATTCTCGCCGTTGTACACGGGCAGGCCGATGCTCACCAACGGCAATGCGTCCGTTCGCGTCTCAGCGGACACTGGATTCCCCCGGGAACAGGTCCATGGCTCAGGCGCCACCTTTCGGGCGGCGGCGCAGGAATGGGCCGCCCACCAGGCACTTCAGGTAACCGCCCAGCGCGGCCCCACTAGGCGCCAGGCGAAGCGAGGCAAGGTAGTTGCCGCGCGCCAGTCCCGCATCACCCCGCACCTGCCAGATGTAACCCAGGCTGGCGTGGTTGTCGGCCAGGCGGCGGATCATGGTACGCCTGGTGGCGGGATCGGTGACGTACGGCAGGTGCCGCCGGACGACCTCGATCCGGGCCAACGGGTGGCGCGCCTCGAACTGGTGCATCACGCTGGTCGGGTGGCTCCGGTAGGCGTGCCCGATGATGTCCACGTAGCCGCAGTCATGGTTGCGCGCGATGCGCAGCCAGAGGTCGATGTCCTCCCCGGAAGCCAGGCCGACGTCGAACCCGCCGACTTCCGCCAGCACCTCGCGCCGCACGGCGACGCTGCTGGTGCCGATGAAGTTGGCGCGCAGCAGTCCCAGGTAGAAGGCGTCGCGCGGCAGGCCGCCGGCTCCGCCCGCGACCAGCCCGCGCAGCCGGCCGAACGTCTCGTAGCCGGCGAGGAAGTCGTTGTTGATCGTGGCGCCCTGGGGGTCCACGACCCGGAAATTCGTGAACGTGAGCGCCAGGCCGGGCTCCCGCTCCATCAGTTCCAGCTGGGCGGCCATCTTGCCGGGCAGCATCAGGTCGTCGGCGTCGAAGAAGAACACGTAGCGCCCGCGGGCGCCCTCCACCCCGAGGTTGCGCGGGCGCGACGGGCCGCCGCTGGGCGGTGTCCGCTGGAAGCGGACCCGGGGATCCCCGACGGCGCGCACGATGGCCTCGGGATCGTCGGTCGAGCCGTCGTCGACCAGCAGGATCTCGAGGTCGGCGACCGACTGCGACAGCACGCTGCGCAGCGTCAGCTCCAGGTAGGCGCCGGCGTTGTAGCAGGGCATGACCACGCTGACGAGTGGTTGAGACTGCGAATTCACCCCTTCAACTCCACACTCGGGCCGCAGACCTCCGCTAGACAGCCTGCCCATGTTGAATTACGGTATCGATTGCCCGTGGCTGAATCATGATATTCGCCGGCTGGCATTTGGCCAGCCTTGACTCGTCAGGGGCGCATGGTAATCGCGGTTATCGACTGAAAGGTAAACCACTTAAGCATGAGCCAGGCACAGGCAGTCCCCGCCGACTGGGCGCAGGAATTCCACCAGCGTCTTGCCCGCAGCACCATCCCGGGGCTGGACGGGATCCGCGCACTGGCCGTCATGCTGGTCATTGCCAGCCATTTCGGCTTCGAGAGCGTCAACGGCGCCTTCGGCGTCCTCGTATTCTTCGTCCTGAGCGGTTTCCTCATCACCTGGCTGATGTTGAAAGAGGTCGACCGAACGGGCACGGTCTCACTCAGGAATTTCTACAAGCGGCGTATGCTCCGGATCTTTCCGGCATTCTACGCCTTCTGGTTCCTGGCCGTGGGCATCACGCTCGTGCGCGACCATCCGATCCATTGGGGCCAGGCCATATCGTCGTTCTTCTATGTCAGCAACTATTACATGGCCCTGGTCCCCACCGGTTCGGCGCTGTTCGGCCATACCTGGTCGCTGAGCATCGAAGAGCAGTTCTACATGCTGTGGCCTTTCCTGTTCCTCTTGGGCTACCGACGTCTCCCGCGCCTGGCCCGGATTCTCGCGGTGGCGGTTCTGGTCGTCTGGATCCACCGCACGTTGTGCCATCTGGTCTACGGCGTGAGGCTGGAGTACATCTATCGTGCGTTCGACACCCGCATGGACCATCTGGCCGTCGGCTGCCTGCTCGCCGTACTGCTCAAGCTCGGCACGCTCGACGGCTTCGCGCGATGGGTCACCCGGCACAGCTGGTACCCGGTTGTAACGCTGCTGTTGTTGTTCGGCGCGCAGCCACTGCACGAATCGATGACGTTCACCTACGTCATCGGCTATGCGATCGAGCCTCTGCTCGTCGCCATTCTCCTGATCCAGGTGATCTGGTTCGCCGACACCGGTATCTGGCGCATGGTGGAAAATCCCGTGGTGAGATACCTCGGCCGGATCTCGTACCCGTTGTATCTGTGGCAGCAGCTCACGCTGTTCACGGCCAAGCGCATTTCGGAAGGGCTGCCGCTGCTGGTACAGTTCGCTTTCGCCATCGCCGTCACGGTGGCGTTTGCCTCGGCCAGCTATTACCTGGTAGAGAAGCCGTTTCTTAAACTCAAGAACCGATTCTAGCCAACACCGCGACGTCTGTGGGACGGTGAGTCACACGGCTGCAGCGAAGCAGGTCCCGCTGAGATCGAAACGCTCGATTGGGAGCAGGTATGAGTCGCGATCTTGGGCTTGAGTACTGCCCAAGCGCGATAAATGCGCCCAGCAGAGGACTCATACAGAATACTCCTACTTCATGTCCGATCCAACCAACTACATCGTTCCGCGCAGTAGTCCAGAATCTGGCAACTTCGGTCAGCACGGAAGAAATCAACTCGTAGTCTTCTGGTCAACGTGGTATTCGTCCAACGTAGGTGGATGATACACACCCAAGCGACGAGGAGGTTCGCCGTGAAGAAGTATTTGCAGGCATTCCCAATTCTGTTGATGGGCTTGTTGTGCGTGGGTTGCCAATCGAACTCTTCGGACACGACCGGCTCCAATCCCGCGGAACCAAACAAACGGGTCGATATCGGGGATCCCGGTGGTGGCGGCGGCGGCCCGAGCCTGGCGATTTCTAGCGTGACCGGCGGAAACCTATCGCACGGCGAGACGGTGACGATCTCGGGCACGAGCTTCGGCGCGAATAACGTCGCCAATGACCTGTGGGACAACATGGAGTCCGGGTCGTTCTCGCCGTCGTGGTCTGGCACCGGCGACCCGTCATTGCTTACTGTCGAGAACGCAGGCAGTCACGCCCGCTCGACGAACTCGACAAAGAACGCGGTACTGCGCCATAACAGTTCAAGCGGCAATGGAAGCCTGTCGTGGGAAACAACGTCGAATGTTTGGTACAACAGATACTGGGTTAAGATTGACTCCAACTGGGGATGGGGCGGGCCGAACAGCGCCGGCTTCTACGGGGCCGGGAACTACCAGTTGTCGAACGTGAAGATCTTCGACATGGGTTCCAGCGGCGTCGAAATGTTCAAAATGGCCTTCCATTCTGGCAGCGGCCCGCGAATCAACGGCGTGAACTTCAACAACGAGAACGTGGCCGATTACGACGGACGCAATTGGTGGGTGGACGGTTACCCGACAGGCGGCATCTCGAAGGACGTTTGGCACCTGTTCCAGTTTGAATTCCGCAGGTCGAGCGCGCCGCTCGTACGCGATGGCATGATTCGGTTCAGCGTCGATGGAGTGGTCATCGAAGAAGTGTTCGACATGATGACCAACGACGACGAAGACAATGCAAGAACGAATCAAATCGTCGGATTCATGGACACCTCCAATTCGTGGGGCTACGACGGCGCGAACACGGCGTACTTCGACGACTTCTACCTGAACAAGTCGCTCGCTCGCGTGGAGATTGGCAACGCCTCGACCTACGCGACCAGCTCCATCCGCGAGATTCAGCTTCCCTCGTCGTGGTCGGAAACCAGCATCGGCGTCACGGTCAACACCGGGTCGTTCGCAAACGGAACTGCGTACCTGTTTGTCATTGACGCTGGCGGAACACAGTCAGCTGGGTATCAGATCGTAATCAACAATTAGCGCCCCGAGTCGCAACTTCGCTCAACAAATGGAAGCGGTCGTGTCGCTGGGCCAACGCGGCGAATATGCCCTGAGGTCCCAAGCTCGGCCGCTTCCGCGTACCCCTCAGCCTCTCGCGGCCATCCGCAACTCATTCCAAGACGCCGAATTCCGGCGCCCTCCTTCGGCATCACACCAAGCTGTCATACCACGCCATCAAGTCGGCGATCGACCGCTCCCAGGAAAATGTAGCCCGGATGCGTGAAGCAGCTGCATCGCCCATGGCACGACGTCTCACCGGATCGTCAACAAGCTGCCTCAGCGCGGACGCCAGCGCCGCCGGATCGCTGGGCGGTACCAACAGGCCGTTCTCCGGACCGATCAGTTCTGGCGTGCCACCCACGGCGGTCGCAACGACAGGCAGCCCGTGGGCCATGTACTCGAGGATGGCGTTGGACAGCCCTTCACGGTCGGAACACAGCACACCGATGTCCAGGGCGTCGAGCCGATGGCCCACATCCGTAACGGCTCCGACGAACTGGACCCGCGGTGCGATCCCGAGTTCCGCTGCCTGAGCTTCTAGACGGTGTCTTTCCGGACCATCACCTATCAAAACGAGTTCCGTGCGACCGGGCGCTGTTGCCTTCTCAAGACGCGCCCAAGCATCCAGGAGCACGTCATGCCGCTTCACCGGGGTCAGGCTCGCGACGATGCCGATCCGGGCCACGTCCGATACCGCAGCCGGAGGCCTCTTCACCGGTGCGGGCAGTTCCACCCCGTTGGGCAGCACCACATACTTCGACAGCGGCGTACGCTCACGTTTGGCCGCATACAACTTGATCTGTTCCGAGTTGGCGATGATGGCCGCAAAATCGCGGTTCACGATCCTGAGCGCGTGCGGGAACATCCGATGGTACCAGGGCTGGTTGGCCACACCCAGCCCCATATCGCGACGACTTGAGAGAAGTACCGGCCGGCGACGAGCCAACCGGGCGCCCATCCAGCCGACGAAGATCGCCTCGTCGAAATAGGCATGAAGGAGGTGGATGTCCAGAGTATCGAGCAGTCGTCCCAGATCGCGGACAGTGGTGGGAAAGGTCCGCTTCAGGAAGCCTCTATAGCCGAGTACGTGAACCGGGCAGGGAATCGCACCGGACCGCATCCACGGCGATTCCCAGAGGCAAATGAGGTGTGGCACAAAACGGTCACGGTCCAGGCGGCGGATCGTCTCCAGCAACTGCTTCTGCGTACCTGCCGTATCGCAGGACATGGTGTCGATGATGTAGGCGATGTTCTTCACGAGGTCACGTTCGCAAGGGCCTCACGACTGTTTCAGGATCACCGCCACGGCCACCATGTTCCCGCCGCTAGAACGTCGGCTTGCCCGGCTGGCCAGGACCTGCGGTCGCCGTGCCCCCGAAGGTGATCGGATAGCCGGTGGATACGGCTCCGCTGTTGTTCTTGACGAACACATAGGCCGTGGACGCATTCTCGAAACTACCCTGGTTGACCCGGAATGACACCTGTCCATCGGCCCAGGACTGCAGAATCTGGATCTCGCGATGCGTGCACGCCGCGTAAGTCGGCGCGTTACCGATCTCGACCCGGGCCCAGGAATTGTCGATCAAGGCGTCGTCGATGTAGAAGTGGTTGTCGTCCGTGCTCGCATCGCCCCAGCTGTTGTAGAATCCGACAATCATCGGACGCTTGTACGCCGCGTAGTCCTCGCGCGTCATCAGCGCGGTATTCTCGACCACCAACTGGCCGTCGCGCCACATGCGGAAGACACCGTCATGCTGACCCATGGAACTGTCCTTGAACTCGAACTGGAAGAGATGCCAGGTACCCTTGGTCCAGTTCTGCTTGAAATTGCCTTCAAACCAATCGGAAGGCTGGCCGCTCACGTTCGATGCCGTGTAGATCAGGGAGTTGGACCAACCCTCGGTGGCCACGACGAAGTCCTCGATGGCCGGACCGGTTTCCCAGATCCGGAAGACCTTCACGTTCGCGAGATTCGAACCGATGCCGGTCGGGCCCGTGTTGCCCCAGTCGAAATTCTCGTCGAGCTTGAACCAGTACTGGCAGTACCACGGTCCGGGATCATTCTGGCCGCCCTGGAACCACCCGCCGGCCTCGTAGTTCTTGAAATTGACCACGCCGCAACGACTCGAAAACTGGTGGCGGGATTGCGTGCCCGTAGGGCTCAGGTGCGTCGTGCTCGTCCAGGCCGAGTTGAACGCGCCCGACTCGACGTCATCCCAGATCAGCGGCGTCTGTCGCGCACGGGTGCCGAACCCGGAACCACTGACGGTCACCGTGTTGCCGTTTCCGAGGGTCCCCGACACACCGGACACGGTCTGGGCAGAAGACGAACCCGCCACGAGCAGAATTGAGCACAAGCCCAGGATCGCCCGCCTGTTCACCGTGAAGACGCCGAAGGGAGCCATCTTTACACCTCTTCAGATTTCAAACGCCAAGGCGCGACCGATCGGGCCAAAAGCACGGTCCGACAACGCCTGCGAACTTCGCAATTCAAGTTCCGCGCCACCGTCGCCCCCGCATGAAGCGGCGCGTCGGTTCCCCTCACCGGATCCGCACCCGCCGGGACGCCCGACCGGGTATCACGGGTACACAATACCCTCTTTGGGCTCAGATCGCCAAATCCGGGCCCGACTTGAGCCTCAATCCGGACCGTCAGCCATCGAGGCGGTTGGCGGGCTGGAACAGCCGTTTGCGGACGGTAGACCAGAATCCGGACCGGTGTCGGTCGATCTCGTGGCAAAGTGCCCGGGTGCGCGGAGTCCAGACTTCTCGCGTCCTCACCATGGCCGGCAACTTCCGGACGCCGTCCCACACTCCCTGGGCCCACCAGACGAAGTACCCGTCGCGGAGCGCGTACACGGCCATGGCGGCGATGCCCGTGGTCAGGTACTGCGAGCCCTCTTTCCACGGCATGTTGCGCACGGCCAGCCACAGCTGGTTGCGTGTGTCGAAGTAGTAGAATCTCCAGGGCGCCCGGGATTGCTGCTCGTGCTTGTGATAGACCACGATCGCCCCGTCGTAACGGACCACGTGGCCGGCGTTCATGAGTCGGAAGGCCAGGTCCGGGCCCTCATGGCTGATGAAGTACTCCTCGAAATAACCGCCTGCATCCACAACAGGCTGCCGACGGAAGGCCACGGCACCTTCGGTGATTTCGTAGGTTTCGAACCCGGACTCGGCATCGGCAATGGAACGGTGATGCACCCAGTTGCAGGTGTGGCGCGCGAACCAGTCCCGCACCTGGAAATTGAGCGCAGCCAGCTCAGGCAGGGCCTGGAACTGCGTTCGAATGCGTTCGAGATCCGCAACCCGGAGTCCCATGATGTCGTCGTCGATGGTGATCACGATGCTGCCCAGCGCTTCGCGAACTCCCTGATTCCGGGCGCTGACGCCGACGTTGGCGTGCGTGCGGGTGGCCTTGACAACGGGAAACTCGGAAGCAAGCATCTCCGCCGTTCCATCGTCCGAGCAGTTGTCGATGACAACAAGCTCCTTGACGTAGTCCGACAGGCCGACGAGTTCCGTCAACAGTTCCCGGAGGCAGTCCTTGCGATTATAGGTCAGCACGACAATGGAGATGTCGAATTTCGTCATTTCGAAACCACGCCCCCGCCAGGCTGCCGGAAGTCGTCGATGTACATGCGAGCCCAGAGTTCCAGGTTGAGCAGCGGCCAGAGGATCTCGGAGAAGTCGCCCTTGCCGGCCCGATGCGCGTCGACCATGCCGCTGACCGCCGCTCCGTCAACGTGCCCGCGCTGCCGGAACGTGCTGTCCGTCAGGAGATCCAGGTAGCGGCCGAGCGATTCCGGCTGGCGGAGCCATGCACTCACCGGCACATCAAATCCCATCTTGCGGCGATCGATCATCGCCGCCGGGAAGACTTCCCGCGCCAGTCGCTTCAGGACCACCTTATTGTCCCTGCCAAGGCTGACCTTCTCCGACTGCGGCAGATTCCGGCTCCAGGCCAGGAGACGGTGGTCCAGGAACGGGACCCGGGCCTCAAGGCCATGCGCCATGGTCGTGCGGTCGAGACGCTGCAGGAGCGAAGGCAGGTATGTGGCCCGGTCGTAGGCCAGGACCCGCTCCAGCAACGGTGAATCCTCGGCAGCCAGTTCCTGCCACTTGCCGCTCCTCGAACTCGCGGCCGATGCACCGATGCCGATGGCGTCGAGGTCCTTTCTGGGCACGAAGCGCGCCTGTTCCACGACGCTGCGTCCCAGGTCATCAGCCACCTCTGCCAGCTTCGCGATTCGCCTCGCGCCGGCCCGCATGCACAGATGATTCAGCCCCCGGAGCGCGTTGCCCGGCAGGTGGGACAGGTAGCGGGCGAGCAGCGGAATCTGGTATCGCGGGTAGCCGGCAAAGAGCTCGTCCGCGCCTTCCCCCGTCAGCACCACCGTCACGAACTGTTTGGCCTCCGCGCTCAGGAGCAGCAACTGGACCGTATGTGCATGGTGAAGCGGCTCGTCGTTGTGCCAGATGGCCAACGGCAGGTTGTCGGCATACTGGACGGCGTCAATTGTCAGCTTGTGGTGCAGGCTCCCAACGATCTCGGCTACCTGGAGCGCGTAAGCACTCTCGTCATGAGTCGCCTCGTGGAAGCCGACGGAGAACGTATGAAGGTCGCCATCGGTCATGCCCCGCACGAAATGCGTGACCAGTGACGAATCCACGCCGCCGCTGTTGTAGGTCCCGATAGGAACATCGGCAACGAGCCGATAGCGAATGGCGTCCTGCAGTGCCGACTTGATCGGCATCCCCGGCTCGAAGCCGCCTCCGCGCGCGGTCAAATCGGCGGAATCCCGCCAGTAGGCCGTGAACGTGATCGCACCAGTGGCGGCGTCCAGTTCCAGCATATGTCCGGGCGGGACTTCCTTGACACCCTCGAACAGCGTTTCGGTGCCGGAGATATTGCGGAAAGCAAGGTACTCGGGAAGTGCCTGGCTATTGATGGCCGCCGTACTCGTGCCGCACCGGACCAGCGCCTTCATTTCCGAAGCGAAATGGAATCGACCATCGGCAATACGGTAGTAGAGGGGCTTGATCCCGAGCCGGTCCCGTACCAGCTTCAGGCGTCGACGCTTGCGATCCCAGACCGCAAACGCGAACATCCCGATCAGGGGCTCCAGCCAGGCGATCCCGTCTTCGGCTGCCATGCACAGCAGCGTCTCGGTGTCGCTGTTGGTCCGGAACGTGACCTGGGGCATGGCCTGGCGGACTTGCCGGTAGTTGTAGATCTCACCGTTGAAGACGATGACCTGGGCATCATCCGCGCTTGTCATGGGCTGGACTCCACCGGCAATGTCGATCACCGAAAGCCGACGATGCCCCAACCCGACCGCGCCTTCACACCACTGTCCGTGGGCATCGGGCCCGCGATGCGCCAACAGATCCGACATGGCCACGATCTCAGCCGGCTGGGGAGCCGCCCGGCCCGTCAAGTCCACGATTCCACAAATGCCGCACATTGGAGATTCCCCGTATTTCTTGTTACCGCGCCATCTGTCGAACGACCATCCGTGGCCGGTCCAGCGGCAACTGCTGAACCGAGCCACTGCCGGCAGGTTCCGGCTGCAACTCATCGACCGTCAGCGGCAGCGATTGAGTAAATGCGCGGCTGGACCCGTCCGGAGCCGCGAAACAGGGGTTCCGAGCGGGTGATTGACTTTGCCGAACTGACAGCCGACAATCCCCGAAAATCCGGAATTCGTCAACGGTTCGTCGTCTCTGCGCCAGACTGCGCACAGGATTTCCATGAGTCGTTCAGCTTTCCTCTTCCGCAATTTCGTCTACTACCCCGTTTCCGGCTACATGGCCGGACCGGTACGCGGCAACCTGCGATTCCTGGAACGCACCCAGTACAATTCGCGCGCCGACCTGGACGCACTCCAGGCGCGGCGCCTGGCGACGCTCCTGGATGGCGTCTCGGGGACGGTGCCCTTCTTCGAGGGAATACCCCGACCCCAAGTCCCGGATGAACCCGCCCTGTCGGTTCTGGGCCGGTTGCCGTTCCTGACCAAGTCCGACCTGCAGACTCGATCCGAGGCGCTCCGCTCCCGCGCCGGGCTCGGACGACTGGCGACCAAGACCACTGGCGGCTCGACTGGCGAACCGGTCACCATCTGGAAGACCCGCAGCGCCTGGGCCTGGGAGCTGGCCGCGACCTGGCGAGGATACGGTTGGGCCGGAATCCAGGCGGGAGACCTGCAGGCGCGGTTCTGGGGGGTCCCCCAGGAATCGAAGGCCAGGTGGCGTGCCGCGGCGATCGATGCCGTCTGCAACCGGATCCGAATTCCGGCCTTCTCATTCTCGGAAGCCGACATGGACCGCTATGAATCGATCCTGAACCGGCGGCGGCCTCCCTTCTTCTACGGCTACGTATCCATGCTCACGGAGTTTGCCGGATACCTGAATGGAAGAGGTCGCCGACTCACCTACACCCCTCGCGCCGTCGTCACCACTTCGGAGGTCCTGGACCCGGCGTCCCGCAAGATCCTGGAGGAGGTGTTCGGCGCGCCCGTCTTCAACGAATACGGCTGCGGTGAACTGGGCACTATCGCGCATGAATGCACCAGCGGCGCCCTTCACCTCAGTGAAGAGAATATGATCATCGAGATCTGCGCCGGAGACCGCCGCTGTGGCCCCGGTGAATCAGGTGAAATTGTCGCGACGGAGCTGAACAACCAGGCATTTCCCCTGATCCGCTATCGCACGGGCGATTTCGGATTCGTGGCTCCTGCACCGTGCGCCTGCGGCCGGACGCTGGCGGTGCTCGGCAGTGTGCACGGACGGGCTTATGATTTCGTCCGCAATCGCAAGGGCCAGTTGTTCCACGGCGAGTTCATCATGTACATCTTCGAGGATCTTCGCCGGCGCCAGACCGGCATCAAGCAGTTTCAGGTCGAACAGGTCGACCTGGAGTCCTTCCGCGTGCGCATTGTTCGCGCAGCCGATTACGACCGTGCAAGCGAGGATCTCATCATCGAACGTATTCGCGGACATGTTGATCCGGAGGCGCGGGTCACGTTTGAATACGTCGATGAAATCCATCGGGAGCAATCGGGCAAGTTGCGCCTGATCAAAGGCTTGGGAGCCTGACGCCGGCCTCCCCGGCCTCGGCATCGTGCCGATCCCTCGAACGAAGCGCCAACGGCCCTAGAACCGGACGTCCGCCCGTTCGCTGACAGTCCTTGAAACGACATCCACCAGATACCGGGTCCGGATGAGCGTGGACTCTGCCATTCCCGACAGCGAAATCGTCAAGCCGGCGCCGAACCACCAGTAGATCTCGTACAGGTCCATGCCGAACAAGCCGAGTACCAAGCGGACAAAGATGAATCCGCCTGTCGCATGGCTGACGGCGATCAAGAGCCTGAGATTCTTGTCATGAGCCAGTGCTGCGCGCTTCATTGCCGGGGTCAAGGTCTTGCCGCGGACTGATTTCGCCAGTTGCGCCCGCTGGCGTCGTACGGAAATGGCGACCTGCCGCAAGGTGCGCATCATCGATCCGACAAGGAACACGAACACGATGAAGCCCTGGATACCCAGGTTCGTCGCCACTTCAAGATAGAGGTTGTGGGTGTCCTGTTCGCGCCCGAATCTCTCCATGCGCTTGGCGGGGAATGACGCAACCCCGATGCCGAGCGGATTCTCGGTAAAAATGGTCACGGCATCCCTGAGAATCTCGATGCGGGTTTCCTTGGATTTCCCTTCCTTTTCCTGCCCGCCGATGCTCTTGAAGCGTTCGATGTACTGCTGCGGCACGAGCAGGACCACTATGGTCCCGACGATCGCCGCACGGATCAGGAAGCGCCACTTCCGATCGGAGATATAGAACATCCAGAGCACCAGGCCGACGATACCAACGTAGGCCGTGCGTGAACCCGAGTAGATAATGCAGGTTATGGCCGTCGCGGACGACGCAAGCAGCCCCAGGCGCATGTACCAGGGTTTGATCTCATGCCACAGATAGACCACGTACGGCAGGGTCCCCAATGCCACGCCCCCCAGGCTGTTGGGATGTCCATAGAGCGGAACAGCCCCGTGCAGCCTCATCACCCCCTGGTTCTCCCAGTACAGGCCACCGCTGATCAGTCCCTCGACCGATTCCAGTGTGATATAGAAGATCGAAAACAGGAATGCGCCGAGAAACAACTTCATGTACGTCGGAGATTCAACGAAAGCCACGATGAGAAATGCGAGCATGGCAAACTTGAATGCTCGATCGTTGAAAATTCTCCGGGCGATGACAGGATCAGCTGCAAACGGCAATTGAATGATCAGGCAGAAGAACAGGAGGCAGATAGAGATAAGCAAAGCCCGTGATGTCCCGATGCGGGGTTTGCGCCCGGACATCTGGACGATGGCGAGAATGATCGAGATTCCACCGAGCAGGAATTCGAAGCGGATCGTCCGCAGCAGGTCCATCCGCTCGCCGGCTTGTACGTATCGGACCACCACAAACGCAAGAAACACCAGAAAGACCGGCATCCCGCACTGGGCATAGCGTGGCGGCCGTGGTGGCTGCGGACGCGAGGCGCCGTCGATCCCCGAGCCCGAAGAGACGAGCGAAATGCTACCCGACTCAGTCATGCGCGGATAAACTCCCCGCTGCCGTTGCGGTTGATCTCCCTGGCCGGGATTCCCACCACTGTCGCGTTCTCCTCGGTGCTGCGCGTGACCACGGCATTGGCGCCCACCACGGTGCCGCTCGCCAGGTGGACCGGCCCGATCACCTTGGCGCCCGGGGCGATGTAGACCCGGTCGCCGACCGTCGGCACGCCCCACTTGCCGTCCACGCAGGCCAGGCCCATCGTCACGCCCTGCGAGAGGTTGCAGCGCGCGCCCATCACGACGTCGGTGTGCAGGATGATGCCCCCGAAATGACCGATGTAGAGTCCCGGCCCGATGCGGCAGTCCGGCGAGATCGAGATGCCGGTGGCGACCTCCACCGACTTCCACCACAGATGGTAGAACAGCATCACCAGGTGCCGCAGCCCGGGCCACAAACGGTGGTCGGACAGCCAGCGGCCGGCGCGGTAGCAGGCGCACGCCCACAGCCCCTGGTGGCGGAAATAGAGCCACGGCAGGGGACTGTGGTCCCCGTACTCGCGCAGCCTCGCGATGTCCGCCCGCAGGTGATCGAACACATCGGCTCCTTCGCCACCGCGCAACGATACCCTAAGCCCAGCGCCGGAGCCACCATTCAAGCGTGAGCAGGCTCCAGTACTGCAGCGGCAGGCGCCAGTCGTCGCCCTCGGCGCCGCTCCAGAAGCGCTCCGAGGTCGCAGCCACAACCGCCGGGTCCAGGTACTCGTCGCAGCGGCAGCCCGGGCGCAGCAGGTCGCGCGCCAGGTCGCGCAGGGGCCCCTGCACCCAGTGGCGGACCGGCGAACCGAAGCCCTGCTTGGGACGCTCGATGACGGCGCGCGGCAGTTCGTCGGCCAGCGCCCGGCGCAGCAGGTGTTTCGGCACGCCGCCGGCGATCTTCAGCGTCGGCGGGATCCGGAAGCAGAATTCGACGAGGCGGTGGTCCAGGAACGGGGAACGGCACTCCAGCCCCGTGAGCATGGAAGCCATGTCGACCTTCTTGAGCAGGTCGTCGGGCAGGTAATAGTTAAAGTCGTGCTCGAAGGCGATGGACAGCGGGTCCGAATCGGCGAGATGCAACCAGCGATGGTCGCGCCAGAAACCGTCGGGCGACGGGACCGGCGTCCCGAGCCAGCTGGAAAGGTGCCCCGAAGGCACCACGCTTCGCATGCGGTGCCAGTGGTGGCGGGGCCAGGGTCCGCTGGTCGACCGCGGGTAGGGCAGCGCCACCCCGGCCCGCCCCAGCAGCCGCCCCAGTCGCGAGCCGAACCGGGTCGAGCGCTGCCGGGCCTGCCAGAGGTAGGAGTCGTAGCCGGCCAGCAACTCGTCGCCGCCGTCGCCGGTGAGCACCACCTTCACGTGCTCGCGCGCTGCCCGGGCCAGCAGGAAGGTGGGCAGCGCCGAGGTGTCGGCGAACGGCTCGTCGAAGTGGTCCATCAGCAGGGCGAAGTCGTCGACGAGCCTGCCGCCGGCCCACAGTTCGCGGTGGCGCGTGCCGCAGTGGTCGGCCACGAGGCGGGCCCAGGGCCGTTCGTCCAGCCCGTCGCCCATGCCCATGACGAACGTGGCCGGCGGTTCGGACATGGCGCGCACGGCGCTCGCCACGACGGCGCCGGAATCGAGGCCTCCCGACAGGAAGACGCCCAGCGGCACGTCGGCGATGAGCTGCGACCGGACGGCCTCGTGCAGCAGGTCGCGAATGCCGTCCACGGCCTGCGCTTCGGTCAGCGACCAGTCGATGCAGGCGTCGGGGTTCCAATAGGGCCTCACCACGAGGCCCGCGGCATCGTGCTTCAGGTAGTGGGCCGGGGGCAGCTTGTGGATGCCGGCGAAGATCGTCAGCGGCGCCGGGACGTACATGCAGTTGAGGTAAAGCGCCAGGGCCTGGGGATCGGGCCGGCGACCCGGGCCCAGCAGCGGCGCCAGGGCCTTCAGTTCCGAGGCCACGTACAGCGCCTCGCCCGCGGTATGGTAGAGCACGGGCTTCTGCCCGAGCCGGTCGCGCGCCACCAGGAGCGTCCCCGTGCGCTCGTCGTGCACCGTCGCCGCGAACATGCCCAGCAGGTGGCGGAACATGTCCTCGCCGTATTCCTCGTACAGGTGCACGAGCACTTCGGTGTCGGAAGTCGTCCGGAACACGTGCCCGCGTGCGCGCAGGTCGTCGCGAAGCTCACGATGATTGTAGATCTCGCCGTTGAGGATGGCCGCCACGGTACCGTCCTCGTTGAGGATCGGCTGGTCGCCGTTCACGAGGTCGATGATGGCCAGCCGCGTGTGGCCGAGCCAGGCCCCGCCGTGCGCCAGGCTGGCCGAGGCATCGGGGCCGCGGTGACGCATCGTCGCGAGCAACGGCGCCAGTTCACCGGCGCGAAACGCCGGTGTGCCTGCCGCGGCAGGGTCCCGATGGTGGCTGCAGAGAATGCCGCACACGAAACGCCGGTCCTTTCGCCCAAGGGCCTGTGTCCGCGCACGGCGGAAGCGGTGGCATCTGCCCGCGAATGGCCGCGGGATCTGCGGTCGCCGATCGGGGCCGCAGAATCGTTCTGGGCGGGGCCCACACCCCGCGATATCTTCCTATCGTCCGTCCGGTACCTGTCTGTAGCACGCAGTCAGGAATCTGCAGCACGCATTCAGGAATCTGCAGCACCTAGTGAGGAAATGAGCCTTGCGCCGTTCCGCGCCTGCTACCGAACCTGTCCCCGGGACGCCGATACCCCCTACCGGCGCCGCTGTTCCCACTAATTCGCGCAAGATGCGCGGATTGTCAACACTTCGCCCCTACCTGTCCCTCCTGCGCGGCCAGGAGCTTTTCCTGACCGTAGCCGGCCTGCTCATGCTCGTCTCCACGGCGGTCAGCCTGGCCATCCCGCTGGTCGCCGGGCGGCTCGTCGACGCCTTCGGCGGCCAGGGCTCCACGGGCGCCCCGGCGGGCCTCGACCGCCGCCTGCTCCTGTGGATGGGCCTGCTGCTGCTGGCGCAATTGGCCGGCTCGTTCCTGTTCTCGGTCGCCTCGGCCCGCCTGGCGCTGACTACCGTCACCCGCCTGCGCCGCCGACTGTTCGCACACCTGCTCGAGCTGCCCGCGCTCTTCTTCAGCGGCCAGAAGGCGGGCGACCTCTCCACGCGCGTGACCAGCGATGTCGGCGCCATCCAGTACGTGCTGACGGGCGGGCTGATCAGCCTCGCCCGCGCCGTGCTGACGCTGGCCGGCGCATTGGCGCTCATGTCGCGCCTCAACCTGCGCCTGACGCTGGTCGTGGTCCTGCTCATCCCGGCCACCGTGGTGCTGGTGCGGTTGTTCGGCACGCGGCTGCGCGGGTTGTCGCGGCGCATGTACGACGGGCTCGGGCGCATCAGCAGCCAGGTGCAGGAATCGATCGGCGGCATTGCGACCCTCAAGGTGCACAACGCGCAAGGGCACGAGAAGCGGCGCTTCGAGGCGATGATCGCCGAGTACCAGCGCGACGGCGAACGTCGCGCCTGGCTCTCGGCGGCGCTCGAGGCGGGGATCCAGATGGCGCTGTGGATCTGCCTGATCGGCGTGGTCGTCTACGGCTTCGTGCTGGCGGCGCGCGGCCAGGCCTCGGGCGGCCAGCTGGTGGCCTTCCTGCTGCTCGCGTTCCGCGTGGCCGTACCGCTGGCTTCGCTGTCGAGCCTCTACGCCGAGGGACAAGGCGCCGCGGCCGCCGCCGCCCGGCTCGACGACATCTTCGCCCTGGCCCCCGAGCGCGATCCCGCGGAGGCCGTGCCGCCGGTGCGCCACGAACCGGCGGCCATCCGCCTCGAGGGCGTCCACTTCCGCTATCCCCCCGCGCCCGGCAGCGATGCCGCGCGGGAAGTGCTGCGGGGCATCGACCTCGAGATCGGCGCCGGGCAGTGGGTCGGCCTGGTCGGCCCTTCCGGTTCCGGCAAAACGACGCTGGCCGGGCTGCTGATGGGCCTGTATCCGCCCACGCAGGGACGCCTGCTGCTCGACGGACGCCCCTATGCCGATTTCGACCCGGCGGACCTGCGCGCGGCGATGGCCTTCGTCGCGCAGGAGCCGGTGCTGCATGACATCAGCCTGGCCGAGAACATCCGGTTCGGCCTGGCCGGGGCCGACGAAGCCGCGGTGCGCCGGGCCGCCGAACGGGCGGGGGTCACCGGCTTCGCCGACCAGTTGCCAGCCGGCCTCGAGACCGTGACCGGCGAACGCGGCGTGCGCCTGAGCGGCGGCCAGCGCCAGCGCATCGCCCTGGCCCGGGCCTTCCTGCGCGACCCTGGCATCCTCGTGCTCGACGAGCCGACCAGCGCCCTGGATGCCGCCAGCGAGGAGGCGGTGCGGCTGGCCATGCGCGAGCTGATGCGCGGCCGCACCACCATCGTCATCGCCCACCGGCTGTCGCTGGTCCGTGACCTCGACGTGATCGTGGTGCTGGCCGACGGCCAGATCGTCGAAATCGGCAACCACAGTCAACTGATGGCGACACCGGGGCTTTATGCATCCCTGTATTCATCCCAGCAGGGATTGCCATAGCGCAAAATCCGGCCCATAAATTCAACTTGACACATTCCCGGGTTGGGGATAACCTATTAGGCGAGGGAAATAGACCGCTCAGTGGTGGCGTCGATAGGGCGCCCATGGTCGAGATTCAGGGGGATGCCCTTGCGGGCGGGAGGAAGGACCAAACATGAAGAAGAGATACAGCAAGCCTGAACTGAAGACGAGACGCCTGGAACTCGGCGTGTTCGGCGACTACAGCAACGGCCGCGGCAGTGCCACGCCGGTGACGCCGATCACGGTCATCGACAACCTGCGCATGCACATGGAATAGGGATCGGGACGCACGTTCCACCCGTGGATTCAGGAGGGCCGCCCTGTGGGCGGTCCTCTTTCTTGCGGCCCTTGTCCGCTTGCCACGATGGCGGCGTGAACGCTAGGATCAGGTGTCGCGCCAATGTGACCTGACCGATAAGGGAGCGGACGATGCAGGAAGTGACCGGACGGAATCAACGGCGATCTCACGCAGTCCTGACCCGGGCCCTTTCGTGGCTCGTGGCCGGGATCGGAGTCCTGGTTCCCCTGGCGTCGGTCGGCGCCGAAGTTCCGGTCCACCGCTGGGGCCTGGGCCTCGAGAGCGGCGTCCTGAAGCTCCAGGACGGCGCCTGGGACTACAGCGCCGCCGACCAGTTCGGCCGCCTGCGCCTGGGTCGCGGGCTGAGCCGACACTGGAGCCTGCACTTCGCCTGGACGCAGGGCCATGTGCGCAACGGCGTCGACACGCGCGGCGAATCGGCGGGCTGGTCGTTCGACTCGCAACCGCCGTACCGCACGCTGCTCAGCCAGCCGATGCTGGAGCTCGAGCACCGGCTGTCGCCGGGCGCATTCATCAGCCCGATGCTGACGGTCGGGCTGGGTGTGACATCGTGGCGCGTGATCCGCACCGGACCCGACGATGTCGGCTGGTTCCCCGAGGGCGAGACCATCAGCGGCTACGACACCGACGGCAACGAGGTCGAGTTGTCGGCCACGACGCCGACCCTCGGCTTCGGGCTCGGCTTCGACGTTACCCTGGGCCGCTCGCTGCACCTGGGCTTCGGCGGCCGCTACCAGCTGCTGCAGGGCAACGACCGCGACAACGTCGGCCTGAGCGAGATCTGGGGCACCGAACACGTGGATGCCAACACGGCGCTGACCAGCGCCTGGGCGGGCCTGACCTGGTGGATGGGCTCCTCCGACGGCGACGGCGACGGCGTGCCCGACGACCGCGACCAGTGCCCCACCGAACCGGAGGATCGCGACGGCTACAACGACCTCGACGGCTGCCCCGACCCCGACAACGACGGCGACGGCGCCCCCGACGGCCGCGACCAGTGCCCGCAGCTGGCCGAGGACCACGACGGCTGGCAGGACGATGACGGCTGCCCCGACCTCGACAACGACGGTGACGGCATCCCCGACGGGCGCGACCGCTGCCCCGACCAGCCCGAGGATGTCGACGGCGACACCGACAGCGACGGCTGCCCCGACCTGGACACCGACGGCGACGGCGTGCCCGACGACCGCGACCGCTGCCCCGGCACCGAGCCCGATTCGCTGGTCGATGCCGACGGTTGCCTCAAGGCGGTTCCGGTGAGTCCCGATCGCGCCGTGCACGTGGCCGAACCGGCCGCCGACTTCACCCTGGAAGGCGTCGCCTTCGCCAGCGGCAGCGCCGACCTGACGGCGTCGGCGCGGGCCCAGCTCGAGGAAGCGGCTGCCTGGCTGGCCGGCGAGCCCGGCGCCGTCGAGATCCGCGGCCACACCGACGCATCCGGCGATGCCGAGGCCAATCGGGCGCTCTCCCTCCGGAGGGCCGAGTCCGTGCGACGCGCGTTCATCGAGATGGGATTGCCGGCGGCGCGGCTGACCGCTGTCGGGCGCGGCGAGGATTCACCGATCGCCGACAACGCCACGCCCGAAGGTCGGGCAAAGAACCGCCGTGTAGAAATTCGCCGGCAACCGTAGGTGGGCTCTGCGCCGGCGACTGTAGGTGTGGCTCCGCGCCGGCAACTGTAGGTGCAAGGTAAGAGTGGGGTGGTTGTACAAGAGGGTCGGCGAATCATTCCGCAGGGCCGAAGGCCCGAGGACGTTCGCCGACCCTCTTGTACAACCACCCCACTCTTACCTCAGCTACCGACCCCGGCCCGAGCCAGGGCCTTCCGAAGCTGCCCCTCGCTCTGCGCCCCGACCAGGTGCGCACGGATGACGCCTTCCTTGTCGATCACGAAGCCCGTGGGGATGCTCACGGCCTTGAACTTCAGGCGCGCGTCGTCCTCGCCGATGCGCACGATCCGCATCGTGTAGGGCGTGCGCGTCAGGAACGCCTCGATCACCGTCTGCTCTTCGCTGCTGGCGGCCACGAAGGCGACCTGCTCGCCCAGCTCCTTGTGCAGCTTCTCGAGGTGCGGCATCTCCATGCGGCAGGGACCGCACCAGGTGGCCCAGAGGTCCAGGAAGACCACCTTGCCGCGCAGGTCGGACAGCTTGAAGGTTTTGCCGTCGAGCCCGGTCAGCACGGCGTCGGGAGCGGGCTGGCCCGCCATCGATTCGGGATTGGCCAGCTGCTCCAGGGTCGCGGCCACACGCAGGCCTTCGGGCGCCATGAATGCGAATCGGTCGTCGGCCGGGCTGCCGTCCACGTCCAGCTTCGTCACCGTGAAGGTGACGTTCTGGGTCATGTCGCCGGCGCGACCCTGCAGGCTGGTCGCGGCGACGACCTTCACGCAGATACCGGTCTCGGGATCGAGCCACCAGCGGCTCGCGCCGGGAGTGCCGCCGGGATTCGCCGGATCGGGCGCCAGCGCCGGCAGGCTGAACACACGGCAGGCGATGTCGCGCCCGCCCACGTTGACGTTCTCGGTCACGGCAGCCTCGACCGGCGCACGGTCGGCCGGCAGCAGGAGCTGCCCCAGACCACCGTAGAAATTGAAGACGTGTTCCTCGTCGAGCTCCATGTTCGCCGCTGCGGCCAGGTCGCGGCCCAGCTTCACCGGCGCGCCGGCATAGGCGGCGCGCATGGGCGCGTAGTGGAACCACGATCCCGCAGGCCCCGTGCCCAGGTTCAGGACGACATCGCTCTCGGTCTGGGTCACCAGCAGCCGGTCCGGCCAGCGGGCCGCCGAGGCGAACGAGAGCTCCACCGACATCGACTCGCCGCCGCCGGCCGGCACGTTCTCCACGCGGATGGTCCCGGCAATGTCGTACGCCTTCAGGGACTCCAGCCGGCGCGCCGCTTCCTCGCGCGCGGCGGTGTAGGCGGTGGCCGGGTCGGCGGACGTCGCTTCGGGAGTGCGCGCGGCGGCACAGGCCACCAGCCCGGTCAAGGCGATGACGGCGACCGTGAGGACCCCGCCGCGACGACCGGCAGGCAGGAGGTGGGGACGGGGCATCACGGGATCCTTTCAACGGATGGAATCGGGTACGGCCGGGCCGCTTGGCGGCGCGCCGCGCGTAAAGAAAGTTCTACACCGCCCGGGCATGATCGTTCCCCCCACCCGGCTCCGCAACCGGCGCCGGCGGAGGGCCTCACTCCCCCAGGCGCAGGTGGTGGTGCCGCTTCTTGCCCAGCTGCAGGACGATGCGGCCGTCCTGCACGTCGGCCGCGGTCAGGCGGCGCTGCTCGTCGGCCACGGCCTCGCCGTTCACGCGGACCCCGCCCTGGCGCACCAGCCGCCGGGCCTCGCCCTTGCTCTCGACCAGCCCGACGCCCGTCAGCACATCCAGCAATGCCAGCCCATCGCCGGCGAATTCGCTCGCCGCATGCCGGCTCGAGGGGATGGACTCCGCATCGCCGCCGCCGCCGAAGGCCGCGCGCGCGGCGCTCTCGGCCGCGGCAGCGGCGTCGGCGCCGTGCACCAGGGTGGTGACTTCCCGGGCCAGCGCGGCCTTCGCGGTGCGGATGTCGGCGCCCTGCAGGCCCTCGAGCTCGGTGATGCGCGCCGGCGACAGCAGCGTGTACATCCGCAGGAACCGGCTGACGTCGCGGTCGTCGACGTTCACCCAGTACTGGAAGAACTCGTAGGGACTGGTGCGGCCGGCGTCGAGCCAGACGGCGCCGGCGGCCGTCTTGCCCATCTTCTCGCCGCTGGCGGTGGCGATGAGCGGGTACGTCAGGCCGAAGACCTCGGCGCGGCTCACGCGGCGGCAGAGGTCGATACCCGAGCAGATGTTCCCCCACTGGTCGCTGCCGCCCACCTGCAGCCGGCAGTCGTAGTCGCGGTTGAGCATCAGGAAGTCGTAGGCCTGCAGGATCATGTAGTTGAACTCGAGGAAGCTGAGCCCCGTTTCCATGCGGGTCTTCACCGAGTCGCGCGTCAGCATCTGGTTGACGCTGAAGTGCCGGCCGACGTCGCGCAGGAACTCGATGTAGCCCTTGTCCCGCAGCCAGTCGGCGTTGTTGATCATCAGGCCGTCGGCGGGGCCGTCGCCCAGCCGGATGAAGCGCCCCAGCTGGGCGCGGATGCCGACCAGGTTCAGGTCGATGTCCGCCACCGTCAGCATGCGCCGCAGCTCGGTCTTGCCGCTGGGGTCGCCGACCATCGCCGTGCCGCCGCCGACGATCGCGATGGGCCGGTGGCCGTGACGCTGCAGGTGCACGAGCCCCATGATGGGCACGAGGCTGCCCACGTGCAGGCTGTCGGCCGTCGGATCGAATCCCGCGTAGCCGGTCAGGGAGCCGGCGGCCATGGCTTCCTGCAGCGCGGCCTCGTCGGTGCACTGCTCGAAGAAGCCGCGCCATTTCATCTCGGCGAGGTAGTCGGGAAAGTCGGGGCGCGTAGTCATGGCGTTAACCATCCATGCGTGGGCCCGCCGCCGCGCGGCCGGCCGCTGGTGGGAACCATTGAGTGGGAGCCGGCAAGCGGGAACCCTCGTGCGGGAACCATTTGTACAGGCACGGCCCCGGAGGCCGCCCGTCCCTCTGGTGGTCCTGACAAGACTGCGCCCGAGGGCGAGCCTTCCACCGTCGAACGGACGGCCTTCAGGGCCGTGGCCGCGCGCCTCCGTCGAGCAGGCGCTCCATGACGCTGAAGAATCCCGGGAATGATACCGCTACACAGCCCTCGTCATCAAGTGCGGTTTCACCTTTAGTAAACAAAGATGCGACGGCCATCGCCATCGCGATGCGATGGTCGCCGGCGGTTTCGAGCTCGAGTGGCGCACCGGGCGCGCCGCCCTGCAGCGAACAGGGGCCGTCGATCACGAGGCCGTCTTCGGTCTCCGTGATCGTCGCGCCCAATCGTCGCAGGTTGCGCGCCAGGAGCGACAGCCGGTCGGATTCCTTCACGCGCAGCTCGCCCGCGCCGCGGAAGACGGAGCGGCCGGCGCACTGCGTGGCCAACACCGCCAGCGCCGGGATCTCGTCGACGAGCGACGGCACCTCGTGGCCTTCGACGGTGAACGCCGAGAGGCGCCCCGCGCGCACGCACACGTCCCCGCGGGGTTCGCCGCCCGCGGCTGCGTTCACGCCGGCGGCCGCAGCGAACACGACACCTGCCCCGGCGCGCGCCAGCACGGCCAGCGCGCCGATGCGCGTGGGGTTGAGCGACTGCCCGTGCACGGTGACCTCTGAGCCCGGCGCCGCCGCGGCGGCCACCTGGAAGAACGCGGCCGACGAAGGGTCGCCCGGCACCGTGGCGGAGAATGAGGCCAGGCTGCGCGGGCCCGCGACCGCAGGCGCCTCCGGCGTTCCGGTCACGGGCACGCCCAGCCCCCGCAGCATCAGTTCGGTATGGTCGCGCGAACCGTCGGCGCCGCGCACCGTCGTGACGCCCGCCGCGCCGAGGCCCGCCAGCAGCAGGGCAGACTTCACCTGCGCCGAGGCCACCGGCAGCGCGTGGTCGCAACCGCGCAGCGCCGCGCCCCGCACGACCACCGGCAGGAGCCCGTGCTCCCCGGCCCAGGCAAGGTCGGCGCCCATGCGCCGCAGCGGTTCGACGACGCGCCCCATGGGGCGCCCGCACAGCGAGGCGTCGCCCGTCAGCGTGACGGCGCCGTCGCCCGCCCTGAGCCAGCCCGCAAGCAGGCCCATGAGCAGCCGCGCCGTGGTGCCGCTGTTGCCGCAGTCGATGGCCAGGTCCTGCACCGGCCTGGCCGGCGGCGGCGTGATCGTCAGTTCGTCGCCGACCAGGTGCGCGACGGCGCCGAGGGCGCGCACGGCCTCGAGGCTGCTGCGCGTGTCGGCGCTGTCCAGCCAGCCCGTGGCCCGGCAGGGGCCGTCGGCCAGCAGGGACAGCAGGACCACGCGATGCGAGATCGACTTGTCGCCGGGCACGGTCAGCCCGCCGCGCAGGGGCGCTGTCGCGCGCGCGAGGGGACGGTTCATCACTGCCTCCGGAGTTCGGCGTTTGGCCACGGGCTCACGCCATCTTAGATTACGCGGGACCTTTGGCAAGCCCTTCGCCGGAAGACCCGCGATGAACCCGGATTCGAACGCCGCGATGACCCGCGGACGCCCCACTGCGGCGTCCCTTCTGCGCGTCCACGACGGGCGCGAGATCATGGCCCTCGCACTGCCGAACATCCTGACGATGCTCTCGCAGACCATGATGTGGACCGTCGACACGGCCCTGCTCGGGCGGGTCGACAGCGCCTCGCTGGCGGCCGCCGGCCTGGGCGGCATGATCACCTGGTGCGGCTACTCGCTGTTCAACAACCTCAGCCGCATCAGCGGCACCTTCGTCGCGCAGGCGCACGGCGGCGGCGACGACGAACTGGTGGGACACTACGCCTGGCAGGGCCTGTACATCGCGCTGCTGACCGGCGTGCTGCTCACCTTCGCCGGCTGGTACAGCTACCTGGTGCTGCCGTGGACGCGCAACCCCGCCGAGGTGCAGGCGCTGACCTACACCTACATCCAGTGGCGCAGCGTGAGCGCGGTCGCCACGCAGGTGTCGTTCGCCGTCACCGGGTTCTTTGCCGGGCGGCGCGATGTGCGCGTGCCCATGTGGTGCGGCCTGCTCGGCAACCTGGTCAACGTGGTGCTCGACATCTGGCTCATCTTCGGCTGGTCGGGCTTCACCCTGGGCGGCGTCACCTGGCTGGCCGTGCCGGCCATGGGCATCAAGGGTGCCTCGATCGCCACCAGCATCGGCACCTTCGTCAATGCTGCGGCCTTGGTCGGGTTCGCCCTGGCGCCCAGCCTGCGGGCCCGCTATCGCATCCACCGTGCGCGGTGGCCCGACCGCCACGCCCTGGCGCGGCTCGTGCGCGTGGGCAGCCCCGCCGCGGGCGAGAACTTCGTCGACATGGGCGGCTTCGTCATGTTCTCGATCTTCGTCGGCACCGCCGGCGCCGTGCCGCTGGCCGCCTCGCAGATCACGATCCAGCTGTTGTCGTTCAGCTTCATGCCGCTGTGGGGCCTGACCATGGCCGCCGGCGTGCTGACCGGCAACTGCCTGGGCGCCGGCGACCCCGGACGCGCCACGCACTACGGTCGCCAGGTGTACAAGCTGGGCGCCTACTATTCGCTGCTGCTGGCGGTGATCATGGTGGCGCTGCGCGACCACATCTTCGGCGTGTTCACGAACGACCCGCTGATCCTGGCGCTGGGACCGTCGCTGGCCGTGGCGGCAGCCGTCTTCCAGTACTTCGACGGCGTGCGCATGGTCAGCAGCGGCATCCTGCAGGGCGCGGGCGACACGCGCTACGCGATGATCGTCACCGCCATCCTGATGTGGGGCATGTTCATCCCGCTGACCTGGTACCTGGTCGTCGCGAGCGGCGGCAACGTGATCACCGCCTGGATGGGCGCCAGCCTCTGCTACCTGCTCCAGGGCTGGTTCCTGTGGCGCCGCTTCGTCTCGGGAAAGTGGCAGCACGCACGCATCTTCGGGTGAGATCCGCGGATCGCCGGCGGCCCCCGGCCGTCAGTCGCCGCCGGCTGCCCGCCGGGGATGTTCGGCCACCGCGGCCCCGAGTGCGGAGCGGATGGCGCGCTCGAGGTCGGCGCGATGGAAGGGCTTGGGCAGGAACGCGAGGCCGGGCTTCAGCGAGCCCGGATCGATGATGCCCTGCTCCGCGTAGCCCGACATGAACACGGCCCGCAGTCCCGGCCGCAGTTCGGCCAGGCACTCGTGCAGCTCACGCCCGTTCATGCCCGGCATCACGATGTCGGTCACCAGCAGCCGGAACGCATCGGGGTTCTTCTGGTAGACCTGCAGGGCCGCCAGCGGCGTGGCCGCCGACAGCACCGTGAAGCCGAACTTGGCCAGCAGGGCGCCGGTCAGCTCGCGCAGGCGGTCGTCGTCCTCGACCAGCAGGACCGTACCGCCCTCGGACAGGTTCACGGGCAGCTCGGGGACCGGCTCGATCGCAGGCTCGACCAGGGTACGCGGCAGCAGGATGTTGAATGTCGCCCCCCGTCCCGGTGCGCTCTCCAGGTCGATGTAGCCGCCGTTCTGGTCGACGATCCCCTTCACGGTCGCCAGGCCCAGGCCGGTGCCCTTGCCCGCGATCTTTGTCGTGTAGAACGGCTCGAAGATGTGGCGGCTGGTGCGTTCGTCCATGCCCATGCCGTCGTCGCTCACGATCAGGTGCACGTACTCCCCGGCTCGAGTCCCAGGTGCGCCTCGCAGAACTCCTCGTCCACGTTGCGGTTGGCCGTGCGGATGACCAGGTGCCCGCCGCGCGGCATGGCATCGCGCGCGTTCGCGGCCAGGTTGGCCAGGATCTGGTCGACCTGCGCAGGGTCGATCATGGCGCGCCAGAGCTCGGGATCGGGGTGGAATTCGAGCGCGATGTGCTCGCCGATCAGGCGCCCGAGGGTCTTGGCCAGGTCGGCGACGCTCTCGTTGAGGCAGACGGGCCGCGGTTCGATGACCTGCTTGCGGGAGAACGTCAACAGCTGCCGCGTGAGGTCGGCCGAGCGCTGCGCGGCCCGCTCGATCTCGCGAATGTCGGAGGCCACCGGGTGGTTCGGCGGCAGCGCCTCTGACGCCATCTCGGCATAGCCGATGATGACGTTGAGCATGTTGTTGAAGTCGTGCGCGATGCCCCCGGCCAGGCGGCCGATGGCCTCCATCTTCTGGCTCTGCCGCGAACGTTCATCCAGTTCCCGCAGGCGGGTCACGTCGCGCTTGGCGGCCACGAAATTGGTGATGTCGCCGTTCGGGCCGAAGACGGCGGTGATCGTCATGTTCTCGGTGTAGAGAACGCCGTCCTTGCGACGGTTGATCAGGTCGCCGCGCCACGTCCGACCCGACGTGATGGTCTCCCACATGTCCTCGTAGAATGCGCTGTCGTGCAGGCCGCTCTGCATGAGCCGCGGATTCCGCCCGACCACGTCGCGCAGCGCGTAGCCGGTCATCTTCTCGAACGCCTTGTTCACGTAGAGGATGGTGCCTTCACGATCGGTCATGACGAAGGCGTCGTCGGACTGGTCGATGGCGCGGGTCAGGATCTCGCGGTCCTGTTGCAGGCGCTGCTTCTCGGTCACGTCCTCGACCAGCGACATGACGCCCGTCACCCGCCCGGCGTCGTCGTAGACCGGAACGTTGTACCAGTCGCAGCGGATGACGCGTCCGTCACGGCGCAGGTTGTCGTTGGCCGAGCGCCGGCCGCCGCTCGTGCGCAGCAGCTCGTTCCAGACGCCGTCGACCTGCTGCCGCTCCGGGAGCGGCACGATGAACCGTGCGTGCCGGCCGATCGCCTCGTGCTTTTCCCAGCCGAAGATGCGCACGGCGGCGTGGTTCCATTCGGTGACCCGGAACCGGATATCCCAGCCGATGATCGCCGTCGGCGACTGGGCCACGACCGACTGCAGGAGCTGCCGGGCGTCGCGCAGGTCGTCCTCGGCCCGCCGCTCCCGGGTGACGTCGCGCATCATATGAATGATGCTGCACCGCGCCCCGTGGCCGCACACGCGGGCGGTCACGCCGACCCGACGTGCCCGGCCCTCGCGGTCGATGAGGCTGGCCTCGTAGGCGCCCCAGCCCTGGTCAAGGATCCGCTGCAGTTCGGCCGCGAAATCGGGCTCGGGGCCCGCCGCCAGCAATGCCGGCAGCAGGCGGCCGCGCAGCGCCACGGCATTGTCGCTGCACAGCGCGGCGAACGCGTTGTTGACGAAGAGCACGCGCCCGGTCGGGTCGGTCACGCACATCCCGTCGGGCGCGGCGGCCATGGCGTCCAGGAGTTCGTCTTGGGTGGGCTGCCAGCGGTCCATGGGCTCCCCGGGGGCCTGCGTCGGACGGTGGAACGGACGAGCCGGCAGGGCCGGCAGTGGCCGCCATGGTACACGAGAGGCGGCCGAGCCGCCGCCCCCAGTGTTGCTGCCGCGATATCGGGGTGCAACCGGCGCATCCGGTTGCGGGTCAGAAGCGGCGACCCACCGTGCTGGTCAACAGGCGTCCCGGCAACGAGACGCCGGGAATCTCCTCGTGGACGCGGTCGAGCACGTTGGTCACGACAAGGCCGGCGAACCAGGCCGAAGACGGCGAGGCCCAGTCGGCGCGCAGATCCAGCGTTGCCTGGTGACGGAACGGGTCCGGCCCGCCGGCGTGCGCCAGGTAGCGCACCGAGAGGCCTGCCGCAACCCCGTACCCGAGTACCGCACGCCCCTGCGCACCGAGTACGCGACGGGGCGCCAGCAGCGCGTACTTGCCCTCGAAGCCGTCGGTCAGAGCCGTTTCGGTCTCCAGCCAGGTCCAGGTCAGCGAGGCCGTGTGCCCGTGCGGATGGCGCCACCCGGCCTGGGCCTCGGCGCCGCGAATGGTGGCCTCGGCCACGTTGAGGACGCGCCAGACGGTCTCGCCCACGGGCCGCGCCCACTCGATGCGGTCCTTCTCCCGCCGCTCGAACCAGGTCGCGCCGGCCGACCATGCGTCACGTTCCAGGACCAGGCCCGCGTCCCAGCTCCAGCCCCGTTCGGGTCGCAACCCCGGGTTGCCCTCGTTCGCCGGGTCCACGTAGTAGAGGTCGGTGAACGTCGGCGCGCGGAAGGCGGTGCCGGCGCCGGCGCGCGCCGCCAGGCCGCCACCCAACGCCCACGAGGCCGCCGCGCTTCCCGAACCGCGCGTGGGCAGCCCCTCGCGCCCATCCAGCCGCACGCCCGCCTGCCAGCGCAGGCGTTCGCCATGGCGGTCCGCTTCCAGGCTAAGCGCGGCCTGGCGGCGTACATGGCGGCCCAGGGCCGTGACCTGCGCGCCGGCGCGCACGCCGCGGCTGTCGATGTCCTCGTAAGCGCCCTCCACGCCCACGGCCAGGCTGTGCAGGCAACCCATCCCGATGAGACCGCGCAACTCGCCGGTGAAGCGGCGCGTCAGGTGATCGTTCTCGTACGACCGGGGCTGGTCGCGACGCAGCCAGAAACGGTCACGGTGCGTGCGCACCGCCAGCCGCGGCTCCAGCGTCAGCCAGGGCGTGACCCTTCCTCGGGCCCGCGTCCAGCCGAGGAAGGACCGTGTCGCCTCGAAGGAAGGGAACGGCGCGTAGAAGTCGCGCGCACCGAAGGCGCGGTCGGCATAGCCCGCGAACGACTCCAGCTCCCACTCGCCCCAGCGATCGGCTTCACGCCAGGTCGCGGTGGTGGAGCGCGCGTCGGCGCCCGCCCATTGCGCGGAACCGTCCGGCGTCGTCTCTTCGTGGCCGTCGGTGCGGAAGCGCTCCAGCGAGAAGCGCGCACGGCGCCCGTCGGCACCGTCGGGCGCCAGGTCCAGGGCGCCGCGGGCAGACCAGGTGCCGTCACCGCCGCCGGTCAGCGCCACCTCACCGCCGGTACGCTGGCCCGGGCTGCGCGTGGCCACGTTCAACGTGCCGCCGAAGGCGCCGGCGCCGTACAGGGCCGACCCGTGGCCGGGCAGCACCTCGAGCCGCTCGACGTCGGCCAACCCGAGCGGCAGGTCCAGGAGATGGTGTCCCGTCTGCGGGTCGCCTGCCACGAAGCCGTCGACCAGCACCAGCACCTGGTCGAAGGTCGAGCCGCGGATCGTCAGGTCGCCCTGGATGCCGTACTGCTGCCGCTGGCCGACGATGACGCCGGGCATCGCCTGCAGCGCCTCGCCGACCGAGCGGGCCGGCGCCGCCGCAAGGTCGGCCTGGTCGAGCACGCGTACCGGCCTGACGATGCCCGGCAGCGCCACCGGCACGCGCGAGCCGACGATCTCGAGCGGCTCGGCCAGCCAGAGCGTGTCGCCGTCAACGACGATGAAGTCAGGGCCTGCCGGCGCTTCCTGCGCGCGGGCCCCCGCCCCGGCCAGAAGGCCGACGGCCGCGATCACCGCGGCCGCCGGCCGAATCGACATTCCGATCATCCGCAATCCCCTCGCGGTCAGTGTCCCCCGGCGCCCGGCTTCGGCTTCGCGTTCCAGACGCGGAGCGAGAGCAGGAAGCCGATCGCCGCCAGCGGCACCATCGCCAGCGGCCAGGCCAGCCAGTTGCCCGGGTCGGTGGCCGGTCCCACGATGCGCCCGGCCTCGTCGAGCTGCTCGCGCGGCAGGACCCGCGCGTAGGTGAACGACATGGTGGCCGTACCCAGGTACACGAAACCATCGATCAGCCCGACCGCCACTCCCGCGTTCCGGGCGCCGCCGAAGTCCATGCTCGCGGTGCCGGAAAGCATGCCGTGGACGCCGATGACCGCCATTGACAGCAGGACCACCAGCCAGCCGATGAACGATGTCGGGTAGATGAAGATCATCGCCACCGAGCCGACCAGCAGCAGGCCGTACAGGAAGCCCGCCACCGGCCCGCGACGCGACTGGAACAGGTGATCGGAAATGGTCCCTGCCAGGACGCCGCCGGTAATGCCGGCAATGCACAGCAGCAGTCCCCAGTGCTCGTAGACGAGGCTCGACTTGAGCCCGAGCGCGCCGTCGGTCTGCTTCGCGAAGATCCTGAACCACTGCATGATCGCCTGGCGCAGGAAGCCGCTGCAGAACTCGATCCCGGCGATCGTCATGATGATCGGGTTGCGCAGCATCATCAGGAAGACGCGGCCCGGGTGCAGCCGCGGCCCGGTTTCGCCGTCGGTCGCATCGCCGAGCAGGATGTTCGTCAATCCCGCTTCGCCCGGAGTGTCCCGCACGCGCAGCAGGTCGATCACCCAGAACACGAGCAGGATGATTGCCGGCACGAAGAAGACCCAGATCAGGCCGGCATGCTTGAGGATGAGGTTGCCCCAGTCGTAGGCGAAGTAGATGCCCAGCGAGATGAGGATGCCGAAGATGGCGCCGAAGACGCCGCGCTCGCGCACGTGGAACCAGGCCGCGTTGACCTTGACGATGGCCACGGCGCCGAAGCTCTGGAAGTACATGTTGACCGCGTAGAGCACGGCGAACACGGGGATGAAGTGCGCGGCGAAGTACGCCGAGCCGGGCCCATCCTTCAGCAACGACCAGGTGACAAGGCCCATGGCGATGTTGGCCACGGCCGCGCCCATCGCGCCGGCCAGGATGGAGAAACGGCCACCGAGGCGGTCGGTGAGCGGCCCATTGAGGATGAACGAGAACCCGTAGACCACGGTGCCGACGCCGAAGATCAGGCCGAAGGCGTTGTTGCCCATCATCGAGCCGCCGCCGATGGCCGGCAGGTTCTCGAAGGCCGACTTGGCGACCGTCAGGTTGTAGCGCCCCATGTACAGGAAGGCGTAGGTCAGGCCGAGCGGCAGCCAGTTCCAGCGTCGGCGCGCCATGAATGCCGGGCTGTGGCCGAGTTCGATCTTCGGCAGCCGGGCCATGACCAGCCCGACAACCACCAGGAGTACGACGATCCAGACGAGTTCCGAAAGCCAAGCCGGCATGGCGTCACCGTTCGGTTGGGCGGCCGCCGGCCTGGCCGGCCGCCGCGGTTGATCGTCAAGCGGGCCTTGAACATAGGTTCCGCAAGGCCTGCGGTAAAGTACGCTCGTTGCCGGACACCCGCCGTCTGGCAGCGTCCGCCGGTCAGTCCTGCCGCCGAATCACCACCAGCGTGATGTCGTCCGACTGGGCCACCCCGCGCGTGTGGTCGGCCACGGCGGCGAGGATCGCATCCTGGATGCCGCTGGCCGGCAGGTGGCGACTGCGCAGCAGCACGTCGCAGAGACGCTCCTCGCCGAACATGGCCTCCGGATCCTCCTCATCGGCGCCGGGACTCACCGCCTCGGTGATGCCGTCGGTGTACATGACGATGACCTCACCGGGCGCCAGCACGACGGTGTCCTGCAGGTAGACCATGTCGCCGACCATTCCCAACAGCAGGCCGCCCATGGTCAGGCGCTCCAGCGACCCGTCGCGACGCAGCACCAGCGGCGGGTTGTGGCCCGCGTTGGTGCAGGTGAAGCTGCCCGTCGCTGTGTCGAGCACGCCATAGAAGAACGTCGCGAACATGTGCGGGTCCGTCGAACGCACCAGCAGGTCGTTGACGCGCTGCACCACGCTGGCCACCGTGCCGCGATGCAGTACCTGGCCGTGCAGGCTGGCCTGCAGGTTGGACATGAGCAGCGCCGCCGGCATGCCCTTGCCCGAGACGTCGCCGATCGCTATGCCGATCGCATCCTCGCCCTGCGCCAGGAAGTCGTAGTAGTCGCCGCCGATCTCGCGACTGGGAATGCTGGCACCGGTCACCTCGTAGCCGGGCACCAGGGGCTGCTGGCCGGGCAGCAGGCGGATCTGGATCGCCCGCGCGGTCGACAGTTCCTGAGTGAGCCGGTCGTTGGCGAGCGCAATCTCGCGGCCGTGCTTCACCGCCAGGGTCATCTCGTTGAAGCTGCGCGCCAGGTCACCGAACTCGTCCTCGTTGGGGATGGTGATGACGGCATCGAGGTCGCCGCCCGCCACGGCGCGCGTGCCCCGGTGCAGGGCATGCACGCCGGCGACGATGCCCTCGCTGATACGCACGCCGAAGAAGAGCGCGAAGCCCTCGATGACAAGGAACAGGAAAGCCACGAACGCCAACGCCACAACGATGGCCACGTTGAGGTTCGACTCGCCCTGGATGAAGTCGGCCTTGAGGTCGGCCGCGCCGACGCGCAGGCGGAGGAACAGCGAGTGCTCGTCCAGCCGGTTGCCGCTCAGTTCCCCCACGCCCAGGAACGTACCACCGAAAAAGAAGCCTTCCGGGAACCAGCCGCCGGTCGACTCCGGGTCGCGGTAGCTGGCCTCGAGGCCGCTGAAGCGGCCTTCCCCGGTTCCCTGGTCGTCGGTGTCCGCCTCGCCGTCCCTCTGCTGGCCCGAGGCGCCGTCCTTGAAGCCGACCACGAAGTCGCCGTCGCTGTTGCGACCGCCCGTGGGCGAGATCGAGATGCCGACGCGCAGCACGCGCGAGAGTTCCGTCAGCGGCCTGACGTTCAACTGCCACGCCTGGGCACGCGGCGTTCCCGTGTCCAGGCCCCGCCAGCGGATGAGCCACAAACGGCGATCCGCCAGGAACCAGCCCGTGCTGTCGGCCGGCACAGCGGCCAACCGCCCCGACTTGCCGGCGGGCACCGACACCTTCACGGCGCCGCCTGCGGCTTCAAGCTGCTGCACCTTGCCCTCGGCCCCGGCCCCGCCGACGCCCGTGCCATCGCCATCGCCGTCCTCGTCGTCCGCGCGTTCGATGCCGGCCACCTCGTCGGCCAGCGACGCCTGCAGCGCGGTCGCCAACCCGGGCACCCAGGTCGGCGCGGCGCCGGATGAGTCGGGCCAGCTGAACGTGGTGTCGAAGAGCGCGGGAGCCAGGTCGACGCCCTGCGCCGCAAGCCGCCGCCACCCCTCGAGCACGGCCTCGGCACGTGCGGCGCGCGCCCCGCCAAGGCCCGTGTAGAGGATCATGAGCCCCAGGCCGACGACCAGCAGCAGGGGCACGACCCCGATCAGCACCGCACTGACCGCCAGCTTGGGACGCAACCGCAGGAAGTGCAGCCGCATGCCCATCGCCAGATGGAACATCGACCAGGCCCAGAACAGGATCAGTGAGACCAGCGACCAGGTGCCGAGTCCCTGCGCGGGCGCGAGTGCCTCGCCGTTGGCCGGCTTCCAGAAACCCCAGCAGAGCGCCGCGAGCACCAGGGCGACGGCGCCCAGGCCGAAGGCGACGGCGCGCTTGCGATCGGAGATGTGGCGCCAGCAGCGATAACGGCGGCCCGACAGGAAGAACACCGACCAGATGATGGCAAGGGTGCGGCCGACCGCGCCGGCGAACACGACCAGGGCCAGCATGGCCAGCAGCGACGGCACCCAGAACCGGCGGCCGCGCACGTCGAGCAGGACGAATCGCGCCGACAACAGCCAGGCCCCGCCCACGAGCAGGCTCGTGGCCACGTGCAGGATGCGGCTGTCGTCGAGGCCCCCGATCGCGCGCAGCGCCTTGAACACGGCGGCGGCCACCAGCAGGAGGAATCCGGTCATGAGGCCGCGCCAGGCGTCGGCGGGAGCTCTCCAGGTCAGCAGGTTCACCGGCGGACGGGCTCCTTGTTGGGGGCAGGCGGAGGGAATCTCCGGCCATGTTAACCGGCGCCGCCGGTCGCGCCAAGCGGCGGTTGCCCCCCGGGGCCAGGCAACCTAATGTGGCAGGCAGGGCGGCCACGTCCGCCATCCCCGCCGCGACCCCAACCGGAGGAGCCCACCCTTGGATTCCGCGCAGCCCGACCCGTCCACCCTGTTGCCGCCTTCCTTCGCCGCGGTGGCGCCCGTGCTCGACGAGGTCATCGAACGCTGGCATGGTGCCGAGCCCGGCCTGGGCAGCTGGATGGAAGTGGTGGCGACGCTGCCGCCCCGCGAGCCGGAGGGCTGGGCGCGCCTGGTCGAGCACCTGCAGCTCATCAACACGTTCCAGTGGCACGAAGAGGACCGCAGCCGCGCCCGTGGCGCCGGCGACACCGTGCTGGCCGGCGTGAAGAGGTCGATCGACGATTCCAATCGCCGCCGCGTGCAGGCGGTGGACCGGCTCGACGCCGTGATCCATGCGGGCTATTCGGCGCTGGGTGTCATCGACCCGGGAGCGCCGCTCAACAGCGAGTCGCCCGGCAGCATCATCGACCGGCTCAGCGTGTTGTCGCTCAAGGCCTGGCATGCCGCCGAAGCGGTGGTCGAAGCCACGCCCAACGAGCGCCGCGCCATGCAGGACCGGCTGGCGATGCTGCGCGAACAGCAGCGCGACCTGGGCGGCTGCCTGGACGACCTGCTGCTGGGCATCCGCCAGGGACGGGTGGGGCTGAAGCTGTACCGGCAGATCAAGCTGTACCGTGATGCGGAGACCGGTCGCCTGGTGGCCGACCTGGACTGAGTGCGCAGGCCGTGCTGAATGCGCAGGCTGGACTGAATGCGATGGTCGCGTCTACTCGCCGAGCAGGTCGGCCGCGCGACGCCAATCGCCTTCGGTGGTGATCTTCCAGTTGCCGATTTCACCCTCGACCACCGCCGGGTCGTGCCCGCGCGCCGCCAGCAGGCCGCCGTCGTCGGTGAACGAGGCGTGCGACGCCGCGGCCCAGGCATGGGCCTCGCGCAACTGCTCCCAACGGAATACCTGCGGTGTCTGCACGGCGAGCAGCGTCTCGCGCGCCAGGTAGCGCGCGCGTCCCTGTTCACTGTGCACGATCGTGTCGTGCACCGGCACCCCGGGTGCCGGCGCCGTGATCGTCAGCGAGACCAGCGGCACCGCGGTGCCGGGCTCACCGGCGACAAATGTGTCGACCGCCACGCGCAGCAGCATGCCGCGCCCCGTCGGCCGGAACTGCTTGGGTATCTCGCCCCCGCCGGCGGCGCGCAGTCCGCGCCCCCCGGCAACGACCAGCAGGTGCAACGGCGGCAGGTCCGGGCTCACGGCGTGGCCTCCTTTGCGCGACGCGCCGGACCGCGCGGTTCGAGCGCCAGCGCCACCGCTTCCTCCACGCTGGTCACGGCTGCCATCTCCAGCCCCTTGATGCCCCGCGGCTTGCGCCCGGCTGCGGCGGCCAGCACCACGCGCGTGAAGCCGTGCCCGGCGGCCTCGCGCAGGCGCGCCTCCAGCTCGCTGACCCCGCGCACCTCGCCCGTCAAGCCGACTTCGCCGAGCACGAGCGTGCCTTCGGGCACCGGCTTCTCGCGCAGCGACGAGGCTAGTGCCGCGATGACCGCCAGGTCGGCGCCGGGATCGTCCACGCGGCCGCCGCCCGCAACCTTCACGAAGATGTCGCAGCCCGCCAGGTCCATGCCCGCGCGCTTCTCGAGGATGGCCGCCAGCAGGGCCACGCGCTTGCTGTCGATGCCCTGCACCACGCGCTGCGGCGTGCCGTAGCGCGCCGGCGAGACCAGCGCCTGCACTTCCACGAGGAACGTGCGCGAACCGTTCTTCACGGCGCAGACGGCCGCACCAGGTTCCACACCGCGCCGCCCGCTGAGGAACATGAGCCCCGCCTGGTCGACGGGCACCAGGCCCTCGCCACGCATCTCGAGCACCGCCAGTTCACCCGTGGTGCCGAAGCGGTTCTTCACGGCGCGCACCATGCGGATAGCGCCGCCGCCCGAGCCCTCGAAGTACAGGACGGTGTCCACCATGTGCTCGAGCAGCTTGGGCCCGGCAAGGTCGCCCGTCTTGGTCACGTGCCCGACCAGGAAGACCGGCCAACCGGTGCGGCGCGCGA
Organism: bacterium; assembly: GCA_016703265.1. Lineage (NCBI taxonomy): Bacteria > bacterium. The sequence goes on along the minus strand of JADJCK010000005.1, from coordinate 485,279 downwards.
AATCGGCCAGCACGCCGCCACAGTAGCGGATCTGTGTCGGGCTGCCCGGGTAGGCGTCGACCTGGTCGCTGTGCAGGGTCTGGATCGAGTCGGCGATGATCACGGTGGGTACGCCGGCATCGTGGCCACCGCCTGCCTCCGCAAGCACGGACTCGTCCAGCGCAGAGAGGATCGTCTCGAGGTGCACTTCGGGCAGGATGAGGAAGCCGGGCTCGCGGTCGGGCCGGAAGCCCAGGCGCTCGGCACGCATGCGGATCTGCGACGGCGATTCCTCGCCCGCCAGGTAGACGACGCGGATGCCCTGCCTGACCCACCACAGCGCCAGGCCCGTCAGCAGCGTCGACTTGCCCACGCCCGGTTCGCCGCCGAGCAGCACGACCGAGCCCTCGACGAGGCCGCCGCCGAGCACGCGCGCGACTTCCGCCGGCTCGACCGGCAGCCGACGGCTCGCCGCCGACTGCACCTGCGACAGCGGCACGGGCCGCGGCGCCGCGCCTGCCGGCGCACCCGGCCCCCGCGCCTCGCCGCCGAAACCGACCGGGCGCTTGCCGGTGGCGCTGTACCCGCGCGCGCCCTTCGAGGCGCCCGCCGCCGGGGCGATCTTCATCTCGGTGAACGTGTTCCAGGCTTGGCAGGCGGGGCACTGCCCCAGCCAGCGCAGTTCCTCGTGCCCGCAATCGGTGCAGAAGAAGCGCGTGGTGCTCTTGGCCATGATCCTCCGCACGCGGGCCGGGACGACGCCTAGCGCAGCAGCTGCATCTTCTGCTGGCGGATGACGCCGCCGGACGCGAGCCGGCTGAAGTAGACGCCGCTGGGTGCGGCGCGGCCGCTGTCGTCGCGACCATCCCAGGCGACGACATGATCGCCCGCCGCCAGCCCCCCGTCCAGCAGGGTCCGCACCAGCCGTCCGCGGGCGTCGAAGATCGCCAGCCGGGCCGGGCCCGCCTCCGCCAGGCCGAAGCGCAGCGTGGTGCGGGGGTTGAACGGGTTGGGCGCGTTGGCCAGGAGCCAGGCGCCGCCGCGGTCCGGCGTGTCGCCCGCCGGCGACGTCCCGGGCGCGGGCGTGAACGAGAACGGCGACACGGCGCCGCCCTGCGGCCAGTTCGTCGCATGGCCCCCGCCATCAACGGCGCTGAGATAGTACTCGACAGTCAGGCCCGCAGCCGCCGCCGGCAGGGCGCCGGCAAACAGGTCGGGCGGGCCCAGCGGGATCATCGCCGATGTGTGCCATGGGCCGCCGTTCACGCGGTGCACCAGCTGCGGCAGCCCCGAGAGGCCCAGGCGCGCCGTGATGGTCGCCGCCACGTTCCACGGTCCGGCCGTCACCTGCGGATCGGCCACCGGCGTATGCGCGAACACGGGACCGAACCAGGTCGCCGCTGCGTACGCGTTGACGATGCCCCAGCCGGTGTCGTTGTCCGGCGCCCCGGGATGGCTCGCGGTCGCGCGCAGCGCCTCGATCACTTCGAGCGGCGCCAGGTCGGGCACGCGCTCGAGCACGAGCGCGGCAACGCCGCTCACCAGCGGACAGCTGAACGAGGTGCCCGAGGCGTTGACATACGCCGTGTCGTTGTTGGGATCGACCACGCGGTTCGACTGCCCCAACGCGGCGACGTCGGGCTTGGTGCGCCCGTCGGCCGTGGGCCCGGGCGACGAGAACCAGGTGACCACGCCGGCCGGGTCGACGGCGCCAACGGTGATGATGCTGTCGGCATCGGCAGGCGCGATCAGGTGCCCGCTCGAGGCCCTGTCGTTGCCGGCCGAGTTGACGACCAACAGGCCGCGCCCGGCGGCCAGGTCGGCCGCCAACGTGGTCACGCACGTGTTGCCGTCCAGGTCGGCGAACTCGTACCAGTCGATGTAGCCGAGCGACGACGAGATGATGTCGGCGCCCTGGGCCTCGCACCATTCCAGCCCGGCGATCCAGTGATCCTCCTCGAGCGGCACTTCGCGCGACACGTCCTCGGTCTTGCCCAGCAGCACCGCCACGTTCGGGGCCGGTGCCACCAGCAGTCCGGGCTTCCAGGCCGCGACCGTCGAGAGCGTCATCGTACCGTGGCTGCGGCTGCTGGCCAGGTCGCCGGCCTGGTTGTCGACGATGGGGTCGTTGTTGACGAAGTCCCACGCCCCGAGCACGGGGATGTGCGTCAGCGCCTCGTGCTGCGTACGGAATCCAGTGTCCAGCATGCCGACCACGACGCCGGCTCCCGTCAGTCCCAGCAGGTCGTGGGCTGCCGGCACGCCGGCCTGCACCATGGCCGCGCTGTTGTCGCCGTAGTCGATCACGGTCGTCGACTTGCCGGCGTCACGCCCTGTCGTCAGCGGTCCCTGCCCGTGCATCGCGGGTTGTTCCGCCACCGGAGTCGGTGTCGCAGCGCTCGTGAAGCGCGCCACGAGGTCGATCCCCGCCACCTCGGGCAACTGCGCCAGGTCACGCACCTGGGCGTCGTCGGCCAGGAAACTGGCGGCATTGAGCCAGCGGCTGTGTCGGTGCGGTTCGGCGCCGGTGGCGGCGGCCCGCGCCAGGTAGGCGGGTGCCAGGGGCAGGTCGCGTTGGTCGACCGCTGCGGCCGCACCGGTCACGCGGGTTCGCCGGGCCACGGCCCGCGGCGACAACTCGGCGCGCGCCGCGGCCAGTGCAGCCGGCAACTGCCCCGCGGGCACGCCCTTGTCGCGGAAGCGCACCCAGACATTCAGGCGGCCGTCGGCCCGGCGGGCGGCGTGGGCCGGATCATTGAGTGCCCGGGCCAGGCCGGGGGCCAGCGCGGGCCGCGGCGCCTGGCCGCCCGAAAGGCCGGCCAGGGCCCCGAGCAGGATGATCAATGCGAAACGGCTGGTGCGGGTCATGTTGCGCTCGTCTTCCGTTGGCGACTCGGCCGTCCTGGCCCGGCTGACCATTGATGATACCAGATTCCGGCGTGCGCGGAAACACGGCCCCGACCGGCACCCATCAACTGCCGGCTCGCCGCTCCTCCATCTCGCGCACCTCATCGCGCAGGCGCGGCAGTACGTGGCCCGAATCGGGGAACGCGGCTGAAAGCTCGGCTATGCGACGGTAGTGTGACCGGGCAGCGTCCCAGCGCGCCTCGGCGGCGTCCAGCCGCGCCATTTCGGTGATGATCTCCGTCATCTCGCGACTCTCGGGACCATAGCGTTCCTCGGCGTGGGCGAGCATCGCCTCGAGCAGCGGCCGCGCGCGCCGGGTCTGCCCCGCATCGCGATAGACGACGGCCAGGTGCACCTTGTTGATCATGATGCCCCGGTGACCCGGATCGAGCGTGCGCTCGAAGATCCCGCCGGCGCGCTCCGCGGCCGTGATCGCCTCGGCCAGGCGTCCCACGCTGCCCAGGTCGCGCGCCACGTGATCGAGCGCCATCCCGTAGGTGGCATGGTCGACGCCCACCGCCTTCTCCCAGATCGCCAGCGCCCGTTCATGCAGCGCCAACGCCTGCTCGTAGTTGCCGTCGGTGCGATAGAGGTTGGCCAGGAGATCCAGCGTCTCGGCGACGTCGGTGTGTTCCGGTCCCAGGGCGCGCTCCTGCACGGCCAGCGCCTCCTCGCCCAGCGCGCGGGCACGATCATTGATGTTGCCGGCGGCGTAGAAGCTGCCGAGCGCGGACAGGCTCCAGGCCAGGTCCAGGTCGTCATCCCCCAGCTTGCTCCTCTGGATGGAGACGACCCGCTCCATGGTCGCGCAGGCCGAGTCGGCTTCGCCAAGGCGCCACTGCACCAGCGACAGGCCGGACATCTGTGACGCCAGGCGCACAGAATCGGGTGCCCCGCCGGCACTCGTTACGGCCATGGCGCGTTTGTAGAGCGCCGCCGCTTCGGCCAGCCGGTTCTGGTCCACCTCGAGGTTGGCCAGCCCGGTGATGCTGGCCGCGAGATCGCCCGGCTCGCCCAGCCGCTCGCGGATGACGAGCGCGGCCTCGTAGTGCCCGCGGGCCGCGTCGAACTCGCCCAGCCGCCGCAGCAGGCCGGCCAGCGAATAGTGGCTGCGCGCAACGCGCGGGTCGTCCGGGCCCAGCACCTGCCGCTCCAGGGCCACGGCCTCCTCCAGCAGCGGGCGCGCCTCGCTGTACAGGCCCAGTTGCCGGTACGCCGTGCCCATGGTGCCGAGCAGGCGACCACGGATGCGCGGCTGGTCGACGAGCGCCGTGTCGATGCCCGCCGCCGCGTTTTCCAGCAACTCGCGCGCGGTCACCTCGGCGCCGCGACCGCTGGAGGGATCGGCCACGTGGAAGACCGATTCCAGGAAGCGCGCGGTCTCGGCCGCGACCTCCGCCTCCGCCTGCGCCTCGGCCTGCGCGCGCCGCGCCTTCACCAGTCCATACGTGGTGCCGCCGACGGCGCCGAGCAGCGCCACGACAAGCGCCGCCGCGAAGACGATGACCGTGCGATGCCGCGCCACGATCTTCCGCAGCTGGTAGGCGGTGCTCGGCGGGCGACCGAAGATGGGCAGGTCGTCGCGCCACCGGCGGATGTCCTCGGCCAGCGCCGCCACGCTCTGGTAGCGCTGCGGCGGGTCCTTGGACAGGGCCTTGAGCACGATGGTCTCGAGATCGCCGTCGAGCAGCCGGCAGGTTTCCGCCGGCCGCGCAGGGTTACGCTCGCGCACCTGGCGAACCGCCTCGGCCAGCGGCAGTCCGCGAATGTCGACCGGCAACAGCCCCGTGAGCAGTTCGTAGATCACGACCCCGAGCGAGTAGACATCACTGCGCACGTCGAGGTCGCGCACGTCGCCATCGGCCTGTTCGGGGCTCATGTAGGCGAGGGTGCCGAGGAATGCGCTGCCCTGGTTGCCCATCGTCGACATCGCCGCCTCGCTGCCGGTGAAGCGCGCGATGCCGAAGTCGAGCACCTTCACCGCGGGCGCGGCGCCCGGGTCGCGTTCGGGCAGCACCATGAGGTTGGACGGCTTGAGGTCGAGATGCACGACACCGCGCTGGTGCGCATGGGAAATCGCGTCACAGACCGCGAGAAACACGGCGATGCGCGCGGCGATCTCGACCCTGGTGGTCGGCGCCGGCCGGGATGCGGCCCAGTCGGCGAGCGTCACGCCGTCCACGCGCTCCATGGCGAACCAGTGCAGGCCGTCGTCGGTGCGCCCCGCGTCGTGGATGGCGGCGATGCCCGGGTGGTTGAGGCGCCCGAGGCTCTCGGCCTCGCGCCGGAACATGCGCAGCTGGCGGTCGCCGGCGAACGCGCCCGCCCGCAGGACCTTCAACGCGACAATGCGGTCGGGGTGCGCCTGGCGCGCCTCGAAGACGACGCCCATGCCGCCCTCGCCCAGGCGTCCGAGGATGCGGAAGGGGCCGATCTGCGTCCCGGCCAGGTCGGCCGGCTCGGCGCCGGACTGCGCCGCTGCCGCCAGCAGGACATCGAAGCGCTCGACGGCGACACCGTCCAGCAGCGCGTCGGCCGTCTCGTCACGACGGAGCAGGTCCTCGACCTCGGCGCGCAAGGCGTGGTCGTCGCCGGTGATCTCCGCCAGCCGCGCAGCGCGTTCCGCCACCGGCAGCGCCAGCAGTTCGTCGAGGATGGCGTCGAGTCGACGCCAGCGGGCGGGATCGGTGGACGTCATGATTCCCCCGGCGGCTCGGCGCCCGCGATTTCGCGGTGCAGGAAGGCGCGCGCGCGGCGCCACGCACGCTTGACCGTGGCATCGCTCACCCCGAGCGCCAGCGCCGTCTCCTCGATCGTGAGCCCGCCGAAGTAGCGCAGTTCGACCAGCCGGGCCAACTGCGTGTCCACGCGGGCCAGGTCGCCGAGCGCGCCGTCGAGCGCCAGCACATCGCGCGCCTGCCTCTCCAGCGCGATGTCGGCTTCGGTCAACCCCACGTGCGGAGCGCCCCGCCCCGCCGCACGCTCAGGTGCCGGCGGGCGTGATCGAGCAGGACCTGGCGCATGGCGGTCGAAGCCACGGCCAGGAAGTGCTGCCGGTCTTCCCAGGCCATCTCGCCGTGGCGGGCCAGCTTGAGGTAGGCCTCGTGGACGACAGCCGTGGTGTCGAGTGTCGCCCGGCCGCCGGCGCGCGCCACCCGCGAGCGCGCGATCGCGCGGACTTCCTCGTAGACGAGTTGGAAGGCGTCATTCAGCGCCAGGGGGTCTCCCCGGCGCGCAGCCTGAAGGGCCAGGGTCACTTCGTGGCCGCGGGCCGCTTCGTCGTCGTCGGTGTCGTCGGGGCGGTACATGACCATATATTATCAGGCAGACAGCAAATGGCTACAAAAATAGTCCAAAATGAAATCATGATGACCCAATCCATCCGGTTTTCCCGTCAAGTCAGGTATGGGGATGCCCGCCCGCGCCGCCCCAGGCGCGAGCAGGCCCTTCAAACCTTCAATCCGGGGGAACCAGAATGTCCCGACTCCTGCGCCAAACTTTTTTGACGGCGCTCGTCGCCGCCGCACTCGCCGTCTGCCCTGGCGGTGCCGATGATGCCGTCGCCCAGACCCAGGACCCGGCCCCGGCGGCCCAGGCAGACACCGTCTTCACCGCCGCCACCGCCGAGCAGGCCGCCGCACCCGAGGTCGACGCAACCCCGCTCGGCCGGGAAGTGGCAGCCATCCGCGCCGCCTTCAGCACCCGTCTGGCCGAGCTGACGGCCAGCTACCGCGCGGCGCCCGATGCCGCGGCCGCCGCCGAGGCGCAGCGCGCCATCACGGCCCACAAGCTGGGCCTGGAAATGGACATGCTCGACCTGCAGCTGCGCCTGGCCCGCGAACGCAACGACGCCGAGGCCATCGCCGAGCTCGAGACCGGCCGTACCGTCCTTCGCGCGCACCTGGCCGCCGACGCCGGGCAGGACGTCCCCGCCTCGACGAGCGCCGGCACCGACAACCGCGGGGAGCGCCGCCCATGAGCACCGCCACCCTGCGCCTGTGGCCGCGCTCGCCGCGCCTGCAGCTTCTGGCCCTGGCGGCCTTCACGCTGCTTGGAGCCGCCCGCGTCCAGGCCGACCTCGGCCCGAATGTCCGCATCCGCCTCAACCCGCAGGGCGACGACCTGCCCGTGGCAGGCCAGCCCTTCAGCTTCGACGTCGAGATCACCAGCGCGAGCGCCACGACCGTCTCGGCGCCGGTGCTGCGCACCGGGCGCACGCCTGCCGGCGTGTCGGCGTGGCAGACCGTCACGTTCCTGCCCACCGGCTTCAACCTGCCGGCGATGCAGCCGGTGAGCTTCCCGGTGCAGTTGCAGTGCAACGACCCGGCGCAGCCGATCGAGATCTCCCTGCAGGTCGGCGGCCGCACGACGATGCAGCGCTTCTACCTGCTGCCCCAGGGACTGAACTCGGCCATCGGCGGCAACGAGACCAAGATGACGTTCGACAGTGACAAGGGTCCGGCGGTCACGCCCGACGACCGGTTTGCACTGCCGGACCCGTCGCCGGTCCTGCGCAAGAACGTGCGCGACAAGCGCCAGCCGGCGCGCCAGATCACGGACAAAACCACGGACAAGGGCCGCAACATCCGCGTGCGCGGTCGCTTCGTGTACTTCCGCGAGTCGCACGACGACGACTACGACTATGTCGGCGACGGCCGCACGATGGGCGCCGACGGCGTCACCGTGAGCGTCTACGATTCCGACTGGGAATGGGACGACCTGCTGGCCCGCGCCTCCATCGGCCCGGACGGCTACTACGATTTCACGTTCTACTATGACGACGACGAGGCGCCCGACATCTACGTCGAATTCGTGGCGGCGAACTCGAAGGTCGATCTCGTGTACCCGAGCATCTGGAACGTATCGTATCTGTGGAATACGCCGACAAAGGAGGACTTCGGTGGAACGGACATCAACTTTGGCCAGCGACAGCCGGGCTCCGAGGACCACTACGCGGGCTTGAACCAGCTGGCTTCGGCGACCCGCGGCTGGCGCTGGTTGAACGACAACGGCTACGGCAGCATCGACGGCGTACTCATCTCCTGGCCCGATGCTGATCACGCCCATTACAAGCCGATCTGGGAGACCATCTACATCCCCGAGGCCAGGCAGTGGCGCGAGGACACGACCTGTCACGAATACGGCCACCACTGGCAGCAGGATTTCACCGAGACCGAAGGCGGCGACTACTGCAATCCCGGCGGGCGCTGCGACGATTCCGGCGATTGCGGCCATTGCCAATGGTGCGAAGAGAACGCCTTCGACGCCATGCAGGAGGGCTTCCCGAACTGGTTCTCGCAGGCGATCACGTCGACCTGGCCCGTCAACTACGGCTTCTCGTCCATCTTCGACCGCGACGCGGAGTCCGTCGAGATCTGCAGGGACGGTGGCATCAACCAGTTCGACGATCCCACCAAGACCGAAGGCATGATCGCCGCCTTCCTGCAGGACCTGACCGACAGCAACAACGAGGTCGATCCCAACGCGCTGGCGGGCGGCCAGGACGTCGTGACCTGGTCCCCCCAGCGCATCCTGCAGGCGCAGGGCATCGACGACCCGATCACGCCGCTCGGGATGATCGCCAGCCTGCGTTCGCGTCACCCCGAATCGGAGGACGCGATCTGGATGGCCGCGGCGAACAACCTCTTCTCCGGCCTCGACACCACGGCACCATCGGCCGTGACCGGGCTCAGTTCGACCAGCCACGCGACGTCAGGCGACTCGCCCGACGGCACCGTGGAACTGCGCTGGAACGCCGCGTCCGACAACTACTCCGGTATCGCCGGCTACAGCGTCCGCATGGGAACGGCCAGCGGGCTGGTTCCCGACCTGGACATCGAGACGACGGCCACGAACTGGGAATCGACCGACCTGGCCCCGGACACCTACTGGTTCACCGTCCGTGCCATCGACCGCGACGGCATGGGCGGCACGCACGCCACCTTCGGTCCCGTGACCATCCGCGAGTTCACGCCGGCCGACGTCGAGGCCTCAACTGGCGGTCACTGGCCGTACCCGCTCGTGCCGCGCCTGTCGGGCAATGCGACGCAGGCCTCGGCGGAACTTTCCCCGGTGCTGGTCGGCAACGGCGACACGTATTTCAACCTGCGCGTCGCCAACCACGGCGAGCTGACCACCAGCCCGATCCTGCGCATGAACGTCTATATCGACGGCGCCCTCAACTGGTGGACGGACATCTACCCGCTGAATGGATACGTCGACCGGACGTTCATGAACCTCGGCCCATGGGAAGTGCCCGGTGGCCGTCACGCCGCCCGGATGTGGGCCGATGCCTACGAACAGATGCCCGAGGCCAACGAGGCCGACAACTACTTCACGCGCCAGTTCATCTGGTACCCGTACACGCTGGCCAGCAACGGCAGCTGGGTGACGCGGCCACGGCCGAAGGCCGCCTGGGGCGGCTTCACCGCGGGCCTCTTCTCGTCCCCCAACTGCGACGGCTTCTCGTACACGATGAGTACGGATCCATTCGTCGGCGCGGTGATGATCACCGAGAGCGACGATTCCGACTTCGACCTGCGGTTGCACACGCACACCACGGGGCCGACCTCCGGATTCGGCTACTTCGACGTCCAGGCGATCAGCAACCGCCCCGCGGGCTGCCTCGAGGCGGTCTTCACTAACAACAGCCAGACCACCGAGACATCGATGGACGTCGGCGTCGTGAACCCGGAGTTCGATGGATACGGGTTCGAGATCCGGCGGATCTTCAGCACCGTGATGGCCGTCAACAGCAACGTCCAGTTCCCGCTCAGTCGCATCGAACCACTGGCCCTGCGCCACTTCCCGCTTTCGGGCGTCAGCGGCACCAATTACGGAGTGGTCACGCTGCAGGTGGACCCGTCCGCGGGCAAGGTGCGGCTGAAAGTCCTGCCAGCCGATACCGAACACGCGGGGCTTGACGACGTCGAGAACCAGGCGGTAACCGACGCCAGCGGCTTCGCGAAGGTGAACTTCACCTACGGCGGCGTCACGCAGGCTGTGGCCGTCTGGCAGGATCCGCAAGACGTTCCTGCCGGCGGCAGCGGCCACATCTCAGTGACGGTCCGGGCCTCGGTGGCACCGGCGGACTTTGCGCCGCTGGTCACCGCGGGCTGGCACGCTCCCCTGGTGCCAACGAACGGCGCCCCCGGCACCTCGACCACGACGACCCTTCCGTCCACGCTCGCCGGCAACGCGGCCTCGACGTACATCAACGTCCAGTTCCGCAACGAAGGCATGGCCACGGGCGCCGGCTTCGACAGCATGACCTACCTCGACGGCGTTGGCCTCGTCGGCGAACAGATCTCCGGCTTCGCGGCATTGACCAACCGCATCCGCAACTACCCGTACGTGCAGACGGTGCGGGGCGGCCGTCACACGCTCTCGATGTTCCCGGATGCGACCGATGTCGTCACCGAGGGCAGCGAGACGAACAACACGCTCGGCCTGCAGTACGTGTGGTCACCGCTGGCACTGGCCACCGGAGCGACCATCGAGCGCAGTGCGCCGCCGCCGCCCACCGGCGGTTTCGCCGCCGCCATGGCCTGGAGTTCGGCTGCCCTGTGGTTCAACTGCGACGGCCTGCGCACGCCGGTGCCGGCACCCTCGGGCAACACGGCGCAGTGGCTGGCGGTCGCCGCCCTCCCCGGCGCCACCAGCGATGTCGACCTGCGCCTGCACGAACGGGTCAACTCGTCGCTGCAGGGGTTCTCGACGTCCCTGGCTGTCTCGGGCTGGGGCGCGGCCGAGTCCGACTACCTGCTCGTCAACTTCCGCTCGACGACGCCGCGTCAGTTCGACGTCGGCGCGCTGGGGATCGCCGGCACGGAGAACTACCGGGTGCAGACCGTCGCCTCCTCCTGGCTGGGATCCACGCCCCTGGGCGACCATGGGCCGTTCAGCCTGGCGTCCACCGGCGTCATCGCCCTGCACGAAGTATGGCTGCCGGCCGGACCGGTGAGCGTCAGGCTGCACCAGTCCGGCGGCGACGCCATCGACTGGGGCCTGACGCTCCACCGCGGCCAGCTGCCGTACCACGCCAAGTCGGCGACGGCGGGCATCGTCGGGCAGGCCTGGATCGGCGCGGCAGGCGCTGACGAGACCATGCCGGTCGAGGTGCCGCAGGCCGGCTACTACTGTCTGGCGGTGTGGAAGGCGCAGGCCGGCGACTACGCAAAGGCCGGCCAGTACACGCTGCGCTTCGACGGCTTCCTCTCGGACGCACCGGGTGTCGGAGACGTGCCGGCGGTCACCGCCGTGCGCGACGTCACCCCGAACCCGTTCAACCCCGCCACGAGGATCGCGTTCGACCTGGCGCATTCCGGCCCGGTGCGGCTCGAGGTCTTCGATGTGCGCGGGCGGCTCGTGCGGCGACTCGTGTCGTCGGCGCTCGCGGCCGGTCGCCATGAAGTGCTGTGGGATGGCCGCGATGACCAGGGCGTGGGCGCCGCCAGCGGCACCTATGTGGCGCGGTTGCGCGCGGCGGAGGTCACGGTCTCGCGCAAGATGCAGCTGTTGAAGTAGCGACCTCGAACCCATCCAACCCGTCGGGGGACGGGAGGGCGACGCGCCGGTCCGGGACCATCCGGGCCGGCGCGATTCGTTTTCGGGACGACCGACGCTCGGCGTTCATTTGGGCAATAGCCGACAGCGGAGCCGAGGCGATTGGAGAATAGTCCACAACGGCAGCTGCCGCGGAACGCTCCAAAATCGCACAAGTTATTGTCAATAGGCACATTATAAGATCAGGAACACTAATTGCGTAGACAGGCCGACCCCGCTGTCGTCGCCATCCCGCCTGAAGGAGCCGCCATGTCCCGCGCACTGAACCGCTGCCGACGCCCGCACCCCGGCATCGCCGTGATCACCACCCTGGCCCTGTGCGCGGCGGTCGCTGCGCCGGTCGCAGCCGCCGATGCCCTGATGGCTCCCCTGCATGGCGGCACCGTCACCGAGACCGAGGCCCACGTCTTCGAGGCGTCCATCGCCCGCGACGGCATCCACGTCTGGTTCCACACGGACGAACGGGCGCCGGCGATGATCGGGCGGGCGGGCGGCAGCGCCACGCTCCGCCTGCCGGACGGCAAGGTGCAGGAGGTCGCACTGAGCCTGCGGACGCCGGCCGCGGGCGACCCCGGCATCTTCTTCTGCCCGATGCATGCGGAAGTCGTGCAGACGACGCCGGGCAAGTGCGAGCCGTGTGGCGGCATGATCCTCTATCACCAGGACGAGCTGTTCGGCGCCTTCGACCTGTCGAAGGTGGAATTGTCGAAGGTAACGGCCCAGGTGCGCCTGACCGGCCTAAAGGGTCGCCAGAAGGAAGCGACTTTTTCACCGGTCTTCCCCCGGCCCGACGGGAAGGCCGAGGCGGCAGCGCAGGGCAAGTAGCGCAAACCCCCGCGCCGGCGGTCGCACGAAATGACGAGCCGCTCGTCACCGGGTTGGCGGCGTTGTCTGCGTCCGAAACTTCGACGGGTGACACCACGACGGGCGACGCCGCGGCACAGGCGGCCGCCGTGGAACTCGATTCACTCGTGGCCCTGGCCCTGGCGCGGGCTCCCGGCCTGCGCATGCGCGAGGCGGAAATCGCCGCCATGCGCGAGGACATCCCTGCGTCCGGCGCCCTGCCCGACCCGATGATCGCCCTGAGCGCCCGCGGCGAGGACTACCCGGGCGCAGGAGTGGGCACCGACCCGATGGCGATGCTGGCGCTGGAGTTCACCCAGACGATTCCCTGGCCCGGCAAGCGCGGCCTGCGCACGGCGGCCGCCGCCGCACGCGTTCCGGAGATGGCGGCCGCCCGCGAAGCCGAGCGGCGCCTGCTGGCGGCCGAGGTTCGCGAAGCCTGGGCGATGTTGTATGCCAGCGGGGCGACGGTCTCCGCCCTTCGCCAGGCGCTTTCGCTCTTCGACATGCTCGAGCCCCAGGCACTCACCCGCTACGAGACCGGACTCGGCTCGCAGGCCGACTGGCTGGCCCTGCGTCGGGAACGCGCCATGCTGGCGTCCGAGATCGACCGCGAACTGGGTGAACGCTCGGCCGTGGTGGCGCGACTGGCTTCCGTGCTCGACGACACCACGGTAGCACGCGCAGCGACCGCCGCCGCCCTGCCGCCCACCAACTCCTCCACAGCCGACGGCGCCTCCTTCGCCGAAGTGGCCATGGCCGAGGCCGGAACCGAGACGGCACGCCGGCTGCGCCTGGCGGCCGATCGCGAAGGCCGGCCCGACCTGGTCGTGGGCGCCGAGTACGGCTGGCGCGACTCGATGGCACCCATGGTCACCGCGCGCGTGGGGCTGGAACTGCCGCTGTGGAAGGGTCGCAAGCAGGACGCGATGGCACGCGCCGCCGGCCACCGCGAGGCCGCCGCGCGCCTCGCCGAGCGCGACGCTCTCCTGCGCTCCCGCGCCGAAGCGGGCGCGCTGGCGGCCCGGCGCGAGGCCGCCTTGGCGGCGGCAGCGCGACTGCGCGGGCAGATCCTGCCGCTGCTGGCCCTGACCGCCGAGAGCGCTCGCGCCCGCTATCTGGCCGGTGACGGCCCTGCCGACCTGCTCATCGAAGCCTTCAGGGACCAGGCCGAAGCCCGCGGCCGGCTCGCGCGCGAAGAGGCCGCTGCATTCGCGGCCCAGACAAGGCTGCTCGCCCTGGACGGACGCGACCCCGTGGCCGGGAATGGAGAGGATGCACGATGAACGAGACGCACCGAGATCGCAACCGGGCCCGAAGCGCGCACGCGCGGTTGGTCGCCGGGGCCGCCCTGCTGGCCCTGACCGGACTGCTCGGGTTCATCGCCGGTTGCCGTGAAGGCTCGCCCCGCGCCGACGCGGGCGCCGATGCCCATGATCACGGCGGTCAAGCCGAAGTCGCTGCGACAGCCCCGGCGCGCTGGTTGTGCCCCATGCACCCGACCTACACGTCCGATCGTCAGGGTTCGTGCCCGATCTGCGGCATGGACCTCGTCGAGGCCGCGGCGTTCGCTGCTTCGCAGGAAGGCGCCGCGGGCGGCCTGCCCGGTCTGGCGGCGCTGGAGCTCGACGACCGCTCGGTGCAACTGGCCGGCGTGCGCACACAGGCGGCCGTCGTGCAGCCACTGCGCCGATCCATCCGCGCCCTCGGCACTGTCGTGGTCGACGAGACGCGCCTGCACAGCGTCCAGTCGCGCGTGAGCGGCTGGATCGAAACCCTTTCCGTGGCCGCGGTGGGCGAGCGCGTGTCGCGCGGCGGCCCCCTGCTCACGATCTATGCGCCGGAGCTGGTGGCCACGCAGGAGGAGTTGTTGCGCGCCCGCGCCCTCGCCGGCGTCGCGACCGACGCGGAGACCCGCACCGGGGCCGCCGCACTGGCCGAGGCCTCGCGCCGGCGCCTGCGCCTGCTGGGCGTGGCCGACGACTTCATCACGCAACTGGAGCAGGGCGGCGAGGTGTCGCGCGTGGTCCCGCTGCGCTCGCCCGCCGGCGGCGTCGTCACGATGCGCGAGGCGTACGCCGGCATGGCCGTCGAACCGGGCATGGAACTGCTGCAGGTGGCCGACCTCTCGGCGGTGTGGCTCGATGCGCGCTTCTACGAGTACGAAGCCCCGCACGTCACGGTGGGCCGGGCCGTCACGGTCAGCCTGCCGCAGGAGCCGGGCCTGAGCCTGCCCGGGGTGATCGACTATGTCTACCCGACCCTCGACGTGGCCACGCGCACGCTGCGGGCCCGCGTGGTGCTGGAGAACGACTTCGGCAACCTGCGTCCCGGCACCTACGCGGACGTGGTCCTGGAAGTGGCGCAGGGCGACGCACTGGTCATCCCCGACGACGCGATCCTGGACACCGGCCGCCGGCAGGTCGTGTTCGTGGCCAACGGCGGCGGCCGCTTCACGCCGCGCGAGGTCACGGTCGGTGACCGTTCCGACGGCCTGGCGCAGATCATCGACGGGCTCGAAGCCGGCGATCAGGTGGTGGTCAAGGCTGCCTTCCTGCTCGATAGCGAGTCGCGCATCCGGGCCGCATTGATGCCGCCGCCGGGTGAACCGGCAGCCGGCGGACACAGCGCGGCCCACACCGCCGAGAAACCTGCGGGAGCCGTGCGATGATCAGCCGCGTCATCGAGTTCTCCGCGCGCAACCGCCTCCTGGTGCTGGTACTGACGGCACTGGCCTGCGTCTACGCCGTGCAGACGCTGCGCACGGTGCGCCTCGATGCACTGCCCGACCTCTCCGACACGCAGGTCATCGTCTACACTACCTGGGACCGCTCCCCCGACCTGGTCGAGGACCAGGTCACCTACCCCATCGTCAGCGGCCTGCTCGGGGCGCCTGGCGTCAAGGCGATCCGGGGCTTCTCCGATTTCGGCTTCTCCTTCGTCTATGTCGTGTTCGACGACGGCACCGACCTGTACTGGGCGCGCTCGCGCGTCCTCGAGTACCTGAACGCCATCCAGACGCGCCTGCCCGAGGGCGTGGCACCGTCGCTGGGCCCGGACGCCACGGGCGTCGGCTGGGTCTTCCAGTACGCCCTGACCGATCCCGAAGGCCGCCACGACATCGATGAACTGCGCTCGTACCAGGACTGGACGCTGCGCTACGCGTTGCAGGCCGTCGAGGGCGTGGCCGAGGTGGCCACCGTGGGCGGCTTCGAGAAGCAGTTCCAGATCACCGTGGACCCGGTACGGCTGGCGGCACTTCAGGTCCCGCTGATGGACGTGACCAACGCGGTCAAGGCCTCGAACAACGAGGCAGGCGGACGCCTGCTGGAGTGGAGCGGCGCCGAGTACATGGTCCGCGCCCGCGGCTATGCCCGCACCATCGCCGACTTCGAGCAGATCGTCGTTCGGGCCGAGGCCGGCGGCGTACCCGTGCTGCTGCGCGATGTGGCGCGCGTGTCGCTGGGCCCCGAGATGCGCCGCGGCGTCAGCGACCTGGACGGCAAGGGCGACGCCGTGGGCGGCATCGTGGTCATGCGCCAGGGCGAGAACGCACTGAACGTCATCAACCGCGTCAAGCAGCGCCTGCACGAACTGGAGCCCGGCCTGCCCGCCGGCGTCAAGGTGGTCACGACCTACGACCGCTCCGACCTGATCCGGCGCGCCATCGACACCCTGACCCACGAGCTGGTGATCCAGATGATCATCGTCTCGCTGGTCATCCTGGTCTTCCTCTGGCACCTGCCGTCGGCCATCGTGCCCATCGTCACCATTCCGGTTTCCATCCTGCTCTCGTTCATCCCGCTGGCCATGGCGGGCGTCTCCATCAACATCATGTCGCTGGCCGGCATCGCGATCTCGATCGGCGTGCTGGTCGACGGTGCCATCGTCGAGGTGGAGAACGCCTACAACCGCATCCACCTGTGGCAGGCAGGCGGCTCCAAGGGCAGCTTCCACGACGTCCGGCTCGAGGCGCTGAAGGAAGTGGGACCGTCGGTCTTCTTCTCGCTGCTCGTCATTGCCGTGGCCTTCATTCCCGTGTTCACGCTCGTGGACCAGGAAGGGCGCCTGTTCAAGCCGCTGGCCTACTCCAAGAACCTGGTGATGGGCCTGGCCGCGGTGCTGGCCATCACGCTGGACCCGGCGCTGCGGATGATGTTCGCGCGCATCCAGCCGTATACGTTCCAGCCGCGGTTTCTCGCCCGCCTGGCCACCTCGACGCTGATCGGCACCTACCACGCCGAGGAGAAGCACCCGATCAGCCGCGCCATCTTCCGCGTCTACGACCCGGCCTGCCGGTTCGTGCTCAGGCGCCCGAAGACGGTCATTCTCGTGGCCTTCGCACTGGTCGTGGCCACGGTGCCGGCGTACCTGCAGCTGGGCTCGGAGTTCATGCCGCCGCTGAACGAGGGCTCGATTCTCTACATGCCGACCACGCTGCCGGGCATCTCCGTGGCCCAGGCGCTGGAACTGCTGCAGACGCAGGACAAGGTGCTCGCCTCGTTCCCGGAGGTCGAGCGCGTGTTCGGCAAGGCCGGCCGCGCCGATACTTCCACCGACCCGGCTCCGCTCTCGATGATGGAGACCACCGTCATCCTCAAGCCGCAGGACCAGTGGCGCGCCAAGCCGCGCTGGTACACTGACCGGCTGCCCGGCTTCCTGCTGCCGCTGGTGCGCCCGATCTGGCCCGACCGCCTGTCGTGGGACGAACTGGTCGACGAGATGGACCGGGCCCTGCGCATTCCCGGCGTGACGAACGCCTGGACGATGCCGATCAAGGCGCGCATCGACATGCTGACCACCGGCATGCGCACGCCCGTGGGCATCAAGATCTTCGGACCCGACCTCGAGACCCTCGAGAGTATCGGCGGCCGGATCGAGTCGTTGCTGCCCCAGGTCGAGGGAACGCGCAGCGTCTTTGCCGAGCGTGCGGCCGGCGGCTACTTCGTCGACATCGAACCGCGGCGCGGCGAGATGGCGCGACTGGGCCTGACCGTTGCCGCCGTGCAGGAAGTGGTCATGACCGCCATCGGCGGCGAGAACGTGACGGCGGTCGTCGATGGCCGCGCCCGCTACGCCGTGAACGTGCGCTATCCGCGCGAACTGCGCGAGGACCTGGGAACCCTGGGCCGCATCCTGGTCGATACGCCGTCGGGCGCCATGGTGCCGCTGGCGCAGGTGGCGGACCTGTCGGTGACGGCCGGCCCCGCCATGCTCCGCGACGAAAACGGTTTCCTGGCCAGCTACGTCTACGTGGATGTGGCCGGGCGCGACATCGGCAGCTACGTGAAGGAAGCCCGCCAGGTGGTCCGCGACGCCGTGGCGCTGCCGGCCGGCACCACGCTGCAGTGGAGCGGCCAGTACGAGAACATGCTGCGCGTCGAGCGTCGCCTGCGACTGGTGGTACCCGCGACGCTGGTGCTCATCTTCCTGCTCCTGCTGGCCAACACGCGCTCGTCGTTCAAGGCCATGGTCATCCTGATGTCGGTGCCGTTCTCGGCCATCGGAGCAGTCTGGCTGCTGTACATCCTCGACTACAATATGTCGATCGCCGTCTGGGTCGGCCTGATCGCACTGCTGGGGCTCGACGCAGAGACGGCGGTGTTCATGCTGCTGTTCCTGGACCTGTCGTGCGATGCGGCGCGGCGCGAGGGCCGGGTGCGCACACCGGCCGAACTGGACGAGGCGATCGTGCACGGGGCGGTCAAGCGGGCGCGACCCAAGCTGATGACCGTCACGGCCAGCTTCCTCGGCCTGGTGCCGATCATGTGGTCGACCTCGGCCGGGTCAGATGTGATGAAGCACATCGCCGCGCCCATGATCGGCGGACTTGCGACCTCGTTCATCCTCGAACTGCTGGTGTACCCGGCGATCTACAAGCTGTGGCACGGCCGGCGACTGCGCGCGCAGGTCCAGGCGGATTGAACGGCGATCGGCTGCGATCGCGCGAGATCGTTCAGTTGACGATGCGCAGCGGGGGCGGGGGGCCGCCCGGGTCGTCGTCGTCGGGATCGCCGTCGAGCAGTCCCAGCTGGTGAAGCACTTCCTCCAGCCAGTCCTGGGCGTACGGCGCACGGTCCCAGGCCTCACCCAGCACCTGTTCGCAGACGTTGGCCTCGGCCTGGCTGCCGGCCGCCACGAACGGCGTCACCTCGGGCTCCGGCTCCTCGCCCAACCCGAGGATGCCAGGCGCCGCCCACGGGTTCAGCGCCATGGCGCGGTCCAGGGCCACGCGGGCGCGCTCCTCGTCGTCCACCAGCAGGTGCAACAGCACCCAGGCCCAGGCCATCACCGCCGAATTGCCGCGGTCGTACTTCTCGAGCAGGTCCCAGGCCCGCTGCACCTCGCCCATCGCCAGGTAGTCGCCCACCAGCAGCGGCGCATTGCCGGCGTGGTCGCGCGGGTCCAGTTCCATCAGGAACTCGTACCAGGTCACGGCGTCGAGCCGGTAGCCCGCGTCCCACAGCAACTCGGCGAGCTGGCGGGCCGTGCGCAGGTACGGCCGCGCCGGCACCAGGGCCCGGTAGTCGCCGTCGGCCACGGCGAAGAACTCCGGGCCGAACTCGCGCTCCGCGTCGGCCAGGATCTCTTCCAGTTCCCCGATCAGTTCCGGGCTGTCTCCGAGCGTGACATAGGCCTTGATGGCGCGGGCGTCGGTGCAGCGAGGGTCGAGCTTGAGCGCACGCCGAACCGTCGCCAGTGCCTTGGTCGCGGGCAGTTCGTAGGCGTCGTAGGCCAGATCCTGGGCTCGCTCACGGGGATCGGCCGCAATGGTGGCCTTGCGGGCGGCCAGGAGCGCCGCCTCGCCGCCGTCGTCCAGCCAGTCGGCGAACTCGACGTCGGCGGCGAACACGGGGACGGTGTCGTCCAGGACGGCCTGACGCAGCAGCCGCTCGACCCTGAATGCGGAAACAGGCGGCTTGTCGCCGCCCTTCCGGCGTCGGCCGCCGGATCCGGAAGTGGCTGGTGTGCGTGGGCTCATGTCGGCATGCTAGCGGAAGGCAGGTCGTGCGTCAAAGACGCATTGGTGCACGCGGCCGGTTCTGGTATCGTGGAGCCATCGCAATTCCAACCTGCGGCGGAGGATCATGGCGGAGCGACCGGTCATCGGATTGGCCCTGGGCAGCGGCGGCGCCCGCGGCCTGGCGCACGCAGGCGTGCTCGACGCCCTCGGCGAGGCCGGGATCACGCCCGACCTGGTCGTCGGCACCAGCATGGGCGCCATCGTGGGCGGCCTGTTCGCGCAGGACCCGACACCGTCGTCGGTCTGGAGCCGCCTGGAAAGCTACGTCGGCAACGAGGAGTTCGCCTCGTACTGGGCGCCGTTCGTCCCGCGCAACGAACTCGAGGCGCGCGACCCGCAACACCGCCTGGCCGGCATCCACGACTTCATGCAGCGCAAGATGATCGCGGTCAAGACGGTGACGCGGCCCTGGATCCAGGACGAGAGCCGCCTGCGCGGCCCCCTGGAGCAGCTGTTCGGCAAGGTGGATTTCGGCGACCTGCAGGTGCCGTTCGCTTCGGTGGCGCTGGACCTCGTTTCCGGCAACAGCGTCGTCTTCCGCGAAGGCCCGCTGGTCGACGGCATCTACGCCAGCAGCGCCATTCCGGCCGTGTTCCCGCCGCTCGAACGTGACGGCATGGTGATCTGCGACGGTGGCGGCCCGTTCCGCGTGCCGGTCGAGGCCTGCCGCGACCTCGGCGCCGACTTCGTCATTGCCGTCGATATTCCCGCCTTCGAGGACACGCGTTTCGCCACGGGCCTGGACATGGTGCTGCGCAGCAACACAATCGCCCGCCAGCGCCTGAACCGCTTCGTCTGCGCGATGGCCGATTGCGTGATCCGTCCCGATGTCACGCAGTTCCACTGGGCAGACTTCCAGGCGGGCGAGGCCTGCCGCGCGCGCGGCTACCTGGCCGCCCGGGCCGTGCTTCCCGACCTCGTGGATGAATTGAAGCGGCGCGGCGATGCCGGCCTGGGCAATCGCGCGCGCCGCGCCGTGAAGGACCTGCTGCGCATGTGAACCCTGTTGCCGGCAGGCTCAGTTCCGCTTGACCACGATGAGGCTGATGTCGTCGGCCGCCGGGGCGAACCGGCCCAGGTCGGCCGCAACCGCGTCGCAGATGCCCGCCGCCGTCAGGTCGCGCGTCTCGCGCAGGACCTCTTCCAGCCGCCCGGGGAAATAGGCCTCCTCGCCGCGGGCGTGGTCCAGCAGTCCGTCCGAATAGAGCAGCAGGATGTCGCCGGGGCTCAGCAGGGTCAGGCGGTTGGTCGTGAACGGCTTCTTGGTCAGCGGCGCTTCGACCCGGCTTTGGTCGAGGTTCTGCTCCGACGGGAAGAGCCCGATCGGGTAGAAGCTCGTCAGGCGGTCGGCGTTGATGTCGGCCAGGCGGCCGAACTCGCGCGAGAACACCACCGGCGGCGGGCTGCCTGCGTTCAGGAACGTGAAGTCGCCGTTCTGGGCGATCTCGCCGTAGATCACCGAGATGAACTTGGAGAAGTTGGCCGTCTGATAGAAACGCGTGTTCAGTTTCTCGAACAGGCCGGTCGTCACTTCGCCGTGCATCTCCAGTTCGTAGGAAACGCCGGTCAGGAACGCATGGTGCAGCCCGATGTGCACGGTGGCATCGGTGATCTGGTGGCCGGCCACGTCGGCCAGCAGCAACCCGGCGCGGGTGCGCCCCTTCGCCAGATTCGCGCGCACCTGCGGGTCGGTGGCCTTCTCCAGCCGGCGGTCGAGGTCGAAACGCCGGTTGAAATCCACATAGACAATGTGGTCCCCGCCGACAATGCCGTTGAGAGGCAGCATCCGGCCGTGGATATCCAGCCCGGGCAACCGCGGGATCTCGCCGGGCGGCGGCAGCACGCTGCTGGCGATCTGCTGGAAGTTCTCGAGTTCCCTGGCGAGGTCACCGTCCGGCCCGAGGGCCGGCAAGTGGTGGTCGGTCATGCGTTCCGCTCCGGCTGGGGCCGGGCCCGCGGGCGCGCTCCATCGCGCGGGATCGGGCCGTGGGCCCCACGATAGGACGGCGCAGCGGACTGGGCAAGCACCGGGGCGACCCCGGGCCGCAACCTCCCCCTTGCCCTGAACCCCGCCCCCGGGCATGATGCCCCCTCACGACCTCCGGACCGCCTGAAGGGAGCCGCCCGTGCACCTGTTCGAAACGATCGTCGGCAGGCTGAACTCGCTGATCTGGGGCTTCGGCATCCCGGTCGGCGATCAGATCATTCCCCTGGTGATCATCCTCCTGCTGGGCACCGGCGTCTTCCTGACGCTGCGCCTGGGCTTCGTGCAGGTGCGCCGGCTGGGCCACGGATTCGCTGTCACGACAGGCAGGTACGATGACCCCAACGAACCCGGCGACGTCCCCCACTTCCAGGCGTTGACCACGGCGTTGTCGGCCACCGTCGGCATCGGCAACATCGCCGGCGTGGCCATCGCCATCCACTGGGGCGGACCCGGCGCGCTGTTCTGGATGTGGGTGACGGCGCTGCTGGGCATGGCGGTCAAGTACACCGAGGTCACGCTGGCGCAGCGGTATCGCGTCGTCGACCCGGACGGCTCGAAGCTGCAGGGCAAGGTCTCCGGCGGCCCCATGTACTACATCGAGCGCGGCCTGGGCCCCCGCTGGCGCTGGATGGCGATCTTTTTCGCCGGCATGCTGGGGTTCACGGCCTTCCTGACCGGCAATGCCGTGCAGGCCAACACCGTGGCCGACACGCTGCTGACGACGTTCGGGCTGCCAGCCTGGGTGACCGGCCTGGTCACTTCGCTCCTCGTGGCCGCAGTGATCCTCGGCGGCATCTCGCGCATCGGCCGCGTCACGTCGGTTCTGGCGCCGGCCATGGCCGGCATCTACGGCGTGGGCGCCCTGTGGATCATCATCGCCAACATCGGTCAGTTCTTCCCGTCGCTGGCGCTCATCCTGCGCGAGGCGATGAACCCGACCGCGGGCGTCGCCGGCACCGGTATCGGCGCGATCCTCATGACGATGATGTGGGGCGTCAAGCGCGGCCTGTTCTCCAATGAAGCCGGCCAGGGTTCGGCGCCCATCGCCCACGCCGCGGCCAAGACCGACGAACCGGTTTCCGAAGGCGTGGTGGCGCTGCTCGAGCCGTTCATCGACACGCTCGTCATCTGCACGATGACGGGCCTCGTCGTGATCATGACCGGCGTCTGGCAGGACCGGCAGCCGACGGAACTGATGATCAGGGGCGGCGACAGTTCCTGGGTCGTGATGGACGCCAAGGGACACCGCCACGACGCGACGGCGCCCGCCGAGTTCCACATTGCCGACGGACGCGCGAAGGTCGTGGCGCCGGGCGAGCCTCGCTATGCCTGGCACGAGGTCGCGGTCGACGAGTTCTATGTCGACGAGGCGCAGACCCAACGCTTCAGCGGCGTGATCCGCCCCGCGGAAGGTCGCGCGGTGGCGACCGACGGTACGGTCTACAGCTCGCTGCACGGACCGGCGGCAGAGAGCGGCGCGCCGCTGACGATGAACGCCTTCGGGCACGGGCTGCCCGGGCAATGGGGCAAGTACATCGTCGTCGTCTGCGTGCTGCTTTTCGCCATCTCGACGGCGATCTCGTGGTGCTACTACGGCGACCGCTGCGCCAACTACCTGTTCGGCCCGCGCGCCATCCAGCCGTACCGCCTGGTCTACGTGCTCATGCACTTCTTCGGCTCGATCGTCTCGCTCAGCGTGATCTGGGAACTGGGCGACATCGCCCTGGGCGTGGTCATCGTGCCCAACCTCATCGCGCTGGTGCTGCTCTCGGGCCAGGTCAAGCAGATGACCGACAGCTATTTCCAGCGCAAGCCGTGGCTGGAGAACGCCGCGGCGCGGCAGAAGCTGAAAGAGGCCAATGGAGGCAAGTAACGACGCGACGGACGGACCGCGAGGCCGCGTCCTCTGCTGTCGCCCGGGCAGCGAAGAGCACCTGGCGCGCGAGGCGCAGGACAGCGGCGTGATCGCGACGGTGGCCGGCTCGGGACTGGTGCTGGTGTCAACACGGGAAGGCTCGACGGCCAACGCCCGCCCCGCGGGCGGCTGGGCCTTCGCCGATGCCGACCTGGGCGGCGCCGTGGAAGTGGGCGGTGCCTCGGTCAATGCCCACGCCGCCACCCTGGCCGAGTGGTTCGGCGAGAACGTGCGCGGCGAGGCCGTTGCCGCCCCGTGGCCGTGCGTGTTCACGGCCGCCGGCGACGAGCCTGGGCTGGCGCGGCGCGCGGCGGCCGTCGAGCGCGCGTTCGCCGAACAGTTGAAGCGCCGGCTGGGCAGGCTGGCGCGGCTCGCCACACCGCAGCGCCCGGTCGGACGCGGCCCGGCGCGCGGGCTGTTCGTCGTCTTCACGGGCTTCGACCGGGCCCTCGTCGCGCGCGAAGCCTGGCTCGGCGGCCAGCGCCGCATGGCCGACGACGCCCAGGCGCCGTCACGCTCCTATCTCAAGGTCGAAGAGGCCTACGGGCTGCTCGGCAGCGCCCCGCAGCCGGGGCAGACGGTCTGCGACCTGGGCGCCGCGCCCGGAGGCTGGACCTGGAGCGCGGCCAAGCGCGGCGCCCGCGTCACCGCTGTCGACAACGGGCCGCTCAAGGGCGGCGCGCTGGACCATCCCCTGGTCGAGCACCTTCACCAGGACGCCTTCGCCTACAGGCCGCGCGAGGGTCAGGTGTGCGACTGGCTCTTCTGCGACCTGGTCGAGGAACCGCACCATGTGCTGCGCGGCGTGGTCGAGCCGTGGCTGGCCGGACGCTGGTGCCGGCGCTTCGTGGTCAACCTGAAGTTCGGCCGCACCGACCCGCCGGCGCTGCTGCGCGAGCTCCGCGCGCCGGGATCCGCGCTGGCGCGCCACGCCGGCGGCGCCGTCATCGCCGTGCTGCACCACAACCGCGACGAGTTCACGGTGGCCGGCACGCGCACCTGACCGCGCCGGGCCGCCGCTTGACAGCACGGCGCCTGCTCCCGTACCTCATGCAGCCGGATCGCAGCCGGCACGACGACTCACGACACCCCACACGAAGCCGCCCGCCCGGCAGGGCAGAAGAACGGGCCCAGCTCTGCGCCCGTCGTGGGGTGACCATGAACGCCGCCTTCGGACGACCGACCATCGGCCTGTCGGCCAACGAACGATTCAAGCTGGGCTATCCCCGAAACCTGCGCGGCGCCGCCGTCGCGGTGTTCGCCATCCTGGCGTTGATCATCCGCATCACGCCCGAGTACCGGCCGCAGCCCTACGTGCTGCGGAGCAGCGAACTCACGCTCGTCGAACTCGAGGAGCCGCCGGTCCTGACCGAACCGGCGCCCATCGCGCCGCCCCTGCCGCTGCCACCGGTAGTCGAGCCGGGTGACGATGACAGTGCCCTCGATACGATCGAGATCCCGCCCTTCCTGATCGACGGCGATCCCGTCGCGCCGATCTCGTTTCCCACGGGGGACGAAGGGTTCGTCCCCAGTTCGACGAAACCCGCGCTCGTCCACTTCGCCAAGCCGGTCTACCCGGAGATTGCCCGGCTGGCGCGGCTCGAAGGCACGGTGCTCGTGCATGTGCTGGTGGGCGTTGACGGACGGGTGCTTGAGGTGGTGGTGGTCAAGGGTGCGCACCCGCAACTGGATCGCGCCGCCGTGGCTGCGGCGCGGCTGTGCCGGTTCACGCCCGGCAAGCAGCGGGAAATGCCGGTCAAGGCCTGGATGGCGGTGCCTTACCGATTCACGATGAACTGACGCCGGGGACCTGCGGCCGCGCGCTTTCGCGCCCGGCACCGGCCACCGTATATTCACCGCATCACTCGCGGGGCATGCGGCGGGATCGGGCATGGAATCGATGGGCGACATGCGCGGACGTAGCGCAGTCGGGCGGATGCGGCAACGGTTGACGGCAGGAGCTTGGCCGGTGGCGCTGGCAGGCGTGCTGGGCCTGATGACGGGTTGCGGGGAGGACGGCCCGAAGGATGACGGAAGCACGGCGCCGCTTCCCTGCGCCATCACGAATGTGAGCACCGGCCGGATCACGTCGTGGCTGGTGGGCATCGATGGTCCGGTCAGCCTGCGCTGGGAGCACCAGGGCGCAGCCGCGCTGGTCCGGATCGACCTGCTCAAGGGCGGTTCGCCCGTGGCGGTCGTGGCTGCAGAAACCCCCAACGACGGCTACTACAACTGGTTGCCCGGCGTGGCCGGCCAGCCCGGCGGCGACGACTTCGGCCTGCGCGTGTCCGCAATTGGTGAAGCAGGTTGTGTCGGCGAGCTGACCGGGCTCGCGATCCACGACTACTCGGGCTGCAGCCTCACCTGGACCCTGGATCTTCCCGACAACGTCATGGCCGGGGAGCCGCTCCTGCTGGAATGGTCGGGTACGACCACCAGCGGCGCCCTGAACATCGAACTGTGGCAGGACGACCTCGGCGGTCCCCCCGAGTACGTCGGCACCATCGCCACCGCCACGCCCGACGCGGGCCAATACCTCTGGGACCCGGTCGACAGCTTCAACTACGGCAGCAATGCTTGGTTCACGTTGAAGATCGTCGATGCGGTCATGCCCGACTGCGAGGCATACACGGAGACCTTCCAGATGTGGGATGTGGACATCTGCACGTGCCAGGTCCTCGGCTTCCCGGCCGAGGCCGTCTTCGAAGAGGGCCAGGTGGTGAACCTGTCATTCTTCCAGCAGAACAGCAGTCGCCGGGTGCGGTTGATGCTGCTCACCGGTGCCCTGCCGGTGCCGGGCGGGCTCATCGCCGAAGATGTGCCCACCAACGCGATGTTCGCCTGGCGGGCCGACGACTACGGTTACGCGGGCGCAACGCGCAACCGCTTCCGCATCCGCATCGTGGACATGGCCGACCCGTACTGCACGAGTGTCAGCGACGTGTTCACGATCCGTTGATTTGTCCGTTCCGCGCCGCCTCCTCGGCGGCAATGCGCCGGTAGGCATCGCGGAACGGGACGCCCTCGGCCACCAGCTTGAGCGCGCGCTCGGTGGCCCGCATCTCGTCGGTGACCGCGGCGGCGCAGCGATCCGGGTCGATGCGGAGGTTGGCCAGCACCAGGGCCATCGCCCGCAGGCTGTCCACGGTGGCCGCCACCCCCGCGAACAGCGGGCCCTTGGTCAGCTGCACGTCGCGGTTGTAGCCCGAGATGAGGCCGGCGGTCATGGCGCGCACCTTGGCCTCCTCGCCGGCCACGACATGGAAGCGCGCCCGCACCAGCTCAAGCACGTCGGGATTGCGCTTCTGGGGCATGAGCGAGCTGCCGGTGCACAGCGCCGGCGGAAGCGCGACCAGGCCGAACTCGCGCGTGGAAAACAGCAGCAGGTCGCTGGCCAGGCGGCTGAGGCCGAGCATGACCTGGCTGCAGGCGGCCAGGAGCAGGGCCTCGAGTCGCCCCCGGCTCAGCTGGGCGTACATCGGGTTGGCGAGCACTTCGGCGAAGCCGAGCTCGGCAGCCGTGCCCTCGCGGTCGAGATCGAGCACCGGCACGCCGAAACCCGCCGCCGTACCGAGCGGGCAGCGGTCGACCAGGCGGCGAACCAGCGAGAGCAACTCGTGGTCGTCGCGCGCGGCGTCGGCGTAGCTGCCCAGCCAGACGTCGACGGTGGTGGGCATTGCCGCCTGCATGTGCGTGTAGCCCGGCAGCGGGACCTGTCCCTGCGCCTGGCGGATCGCGTACAGCGCGTCGACGTAGGCCACGACCATGCCCAGCAACTGGTCGACATGGTCCTTCTCCCACAGGCGCAGCGCGGTCAGCACCTGGTCGTTGCGCGAGCGCCCGGTGTGGATCTTCCGCCCGGCCTCGCCGCACACCTTCGTCAGGTGGTTCTCGATGGCGGTATGGCAGTCCTCGTCGGCAGCGGTGATCGGAAAGCCGCCCCTTTCGGCGGCCGCCTCGATCTGCGCCAGCCCGGTCTCTAGGCTGCGCAACTCGTCGGAATCGAGCACGCCGATGCGCGCGAGCATGCGGGCATGGGCCAGCGAGGCGCGGCAGTCGTAAGGCAACAGCTGCCGATCCAGGACATGGTCGTCGCCGGCCAGGAACCCCTGCAGCCAGGGGTCGGGCTCGTCGGCCCGCGTCCACAGGGTGCTCATGTGGTGGCCGCCGCGGCCGCGGGCGAGACGACCGCGGCGACCTGTGCCGCGGCGGCGGCCCGCTTGCGGCAGATGCGGTGATGCGCCTTCAGGCGGATGGCGTTGATGCGGATGAAGCCGGCGGCGTCCAGCTGGTCGTAGCCTCCGCCCTGGTCCATGCTCGACAGTTCCTGGTCGTACAGCGAACTGGGGCTGGTGCGCGCCAGCGGCCACACGCCGCCCTTGTACAGCTTCACGGTGACCTGGCCGTCGATCAGCTCCTGGCTCTTGTGGATGGCCGACATCAGGAAGTCCATCTCCGGGCTGAACCAGAACCCGTTGTAGATCAGCTCGCTGAGCTTGGCCGCCAGCATGTCACGCAGGCACATCACCTCGCGGTCCATGGCCAGGCCTTCGAGGTCCCGATGCGCCGCCAGCAGGATGGTGCCGCCCGGGGTTTCGTAGACGCCCCGCGACTTCATGCCCACGAAGCGGTTCTCCACCATGTCCACGCGTCCGACACCGTGCGCCGCACCCATCTCGTTCAGGTACAGGAACAGCGGCAGGGCGCCGACCACCTCGTGCCCCGTGTCGAGATTGGTCACTTGCGTCGGCAGGCCGTCGGTGAAGTCGATGCGCAGCAGGGCCGCCGTGTCGGGCGCCAGCTCGGGCGCGATGGTGCGCGAATAGACCTCGGCCGGCGCTGCGGCACCCGGGTCCTCGAGGATGCCCGCCTCATGGCTGATGTGCAGCAGGTTGTCGTCCTCGCTGTACGGCTTGGCCAGCGACGACTTGATCTCGATGCCCATCTTCTGCGCGTAGTTGATGAGGTCGGTGCGACCGGCGAATGCGGCCAGGAAGGCGGCGTCCTTCCAGGGCGCGAAGACCCTGATCTCGGGCGCCAGCGCGTAGTACGCCAGCTCGAACCGCACCTGGTCGTTGCCCTTGCCGGTGGCCCCGTGCGAGACCCACTCGGCGCCCTCGCGCTGCGCGATCTCGACCTGCCGCTTGGCGATCAACGGGCGGGCGACGGCCGTCCCCAGCAGGTAGCGCCCCTCGTAGACCGCGTTGGCGCTGATCATCGGGAAGATGTAGTCGGCGACCAGCTCTTCCTTCAGGTCCTCGACGTAGACCTTGGCCGCGCCGAGGGCGAGCGCCTTGGCCCTGGCCGCCGCCAGGTCCTCGTCCTGCCCCACGTCGGCGATGTAGGCGATGACCTCCCAGCCCTGCTCGATGAGCCAGACCAGGATGACCGAGGTGTCCAGGCCGCCGCTGTAGGCCAGCACGACCTTCTTCTTCCCGTTGTCGTTCAATGCCCTGGGGGCCATCGCCTGCTCCTGCCGGTTGGATGTGCGGCGCCAACATAGGCGTCGTCTTTTGATTTGCCTGATGGAATGATTTCAGTTATTGATCATAAATAATGAGTTTACTTCCACCGGGACTCGAGGCCTTCATGGCCATCATCCGCCACGGCACCGTGCACGGCGCCGCGCGCGAGATCGGCTTGAGCCAGACGGGCGTCACGCAGCGGATCCGCGTGCTGGAGCGGGAACTGGGCTGCACGCTGTTCGTGCGCTCGCGTCGCGGCATGCGGCCCACGGCCGAGGGCGAGGCCCTGGTCCGGTACGCCCAGCGCGCGGGCGACCTCGAAGGCGAGCTGCTGGCCCTGGTGCGCCGGGCCGATCCGGCGGCCGGCGTACGCGTGACCATCACCGGTCCCTCCAGCCTCATGCGCAGCCGCGTCATCCCCGGCATGACGGCGGTACTGGCCAGCCACCCGGGGGTGGCCCTGAATTTCGAGCTGGATGACCACGACGCCGGCCTGGCCGCCCTCAAGACCGGGCAGGCGCAACTCGCGGTGCTGCCGCGCGACGACGTGGTGGTGGAACTGGACGCGAAGCCGCTGCGCCCGAGCCGGCAGGTGCTGGTGGGAACGGGCGCCTGGCGCGGCCGCAAGCTGCGCGAGGTGGTCGCCGCCGAGCGCATCATCGACTACAACGAGGGCGACGACGCCACGCTCGCCTTCCTTCGCGAGCACGGCCTGTCGAGCGCCGCGCGCCGCCGGCGCCACCTGGTCAACAATCCGGACGCGCTGGCCGAACTGGTCGCCGCCGGGCTGGGCTACACGGTGCTCGACGCCGAGTTCGCGGCCCCGTGGCTGGCCGCCGGCCGGCTCGTGAACCTCTCCCCGAAGCGCTGGCTGGACCAGGAAGTGGCGCTGGCCTGGTACCCGCGCCACGAGATGCCCGGCTACTTCCGCGCCCTGATCGACTCTGTGTCCTGACCGACAATGTGTCCTGAATCAGGCTCACCGGCCCACAAACGGAACGGCCGCCGGCAGTCCCCCTGCCCGGCGGCCGTCCCTTTTCGATCACGGCGGGGGGCCGCGACCTACTTCAGAAGAGTCATCTTCATCATCTGCGTCACACCACCGGCGGTCAATCGGGCCATGTAAAGCCCGCTGGCCACCTTGCCCCCCGCGTCATCGGCGCCGTTCCAGGTCTCGACGTGGCGGCCGATGCCGCGCGCGCCGTCGACCAGGGTCCGCACCAGGTGACCCTGCAGGTCGTAGATCTCCAGCTGCACCCGGCCGTCGCGCGCCAGGTCGTAGGTGATCTTCGTCTGCGGGTTGAACGGGTTCGGGGTGATGTCGACCAGCTGCGTCGACGCCACGGTCGGCACATTGTCCTCCACCCCGCTGGCCCACATGGGCTTGATCAGCAGGTTGTAGGAGCCGGCCTTCGCCAGTTCGGCCGACCGGGTCTTCCAGACGGCGATGCAGTAGTAGCCTTCGGTGGGCACATCGGCCACGATGAGCTCGTTGCCGCCCGCGCCGCCGGAGGAGTAGCTGATCGCCACGTAGTTCGACTTGCCCTGGTAGATGCTCGTGCTGCCATGGAGCGTCACACCCCAGTCCACGTCGCCCGTCAGGTTCATCAGGTGGATGCCCGTCTGACCCGCCGGCAGGTAGACTTCATGCAGGTCGACGATCCGGTCAGCCGCCATGCTGTACGGACCGTAGATCCCGTTCGGGTAGCTGATCCAGCCGCCCGAAGCGGTCGACTCGGCGGTGTAGTTGTTGTAGCCGGTAAAATTCACGACGCCGGCATCGTAGGACTGGTAGCCGGTCAGGTTGAAGTTGACCAGCACATAGTCGGACGTGTCGCCGCCCCAGAACGAACCGGCGAGGTTCGACGCGAAGCCGTCCTTCGCCCCTGCGCTCGGCTGGTGCAGGCGCACGTCGACGTCGCTGTCGGCCCCGGGCATGACCGCCACGGCGCGCCAGTAGCCGCCGCTGTTCGGCATCCGCAGGCCATCGCAGTTCGGATAGAAGATCTCGCCCGTGCTCAGCTCGGTCCAGCCGCCGTACGGGTTGCTGGGCATGCCCCGCAGGACGGGCGAGAAGTTCACCAGGTCGAGCGGCGACCAGACCCACTGCTCGGACCAGTCATTGTTGTCCTCGTACATCTCCTCGATCGCATTGTCGGCGTCGAGCTTCCAGGCCAGCGTGTGCCGGCCGCCCGTGAACCAATGCGCGTAGCCCCAGTTGAAGGTCGCGTTGTAAAGGGCCGGGAACGCGCCCCAGGACACCCACGAATAGAAGCTGCCGTCGACATAGACGTGGCCCGGAAGGCCGTTCGGCGAGTCGACGACGCTGTTGTTGCGCACGGCCATGTTCAGGAACGTCGAGGCCGTGTTGCCCGGCAGCGATGCGGGCGCCGGCGTCGAGCCCCCGGTGCCGTCAAACGCGCCGCGCGGCACGATCGGTGCGTACCAACCGGCTGCCAGCAACGGGATGAAGTCGGGCGGCGTCCGGTCGATCTCGATCGTCACGTTGATCGCGCCGGTGCCCTTGCTCCAGTCCGGCTGGCGGTAGACCAGCAGGGCGTGGTATCCCGCCTCGGCGATGTTGAGGTCCATGCGCGCGCGACCGGCCGCGTTGCTGCCGGCCCAGCCCGAGTACGTGTACAGGGAGCCGGTGGAGAAATTCCTGTCCAGCCACTGCGCGTAGATCGGACCGCCGAGCGGGTCGGTGTCGACCGTGATGCTGACGGGGCCGACATTTTCCGCCGAGACATAGAACTCCCAGATGCGCAGCATCTGGTTGGCATCGAACGGCGTCGTGATCGAGTCGCCGTACGCGATGTTCGAGTTCGTGACGTGCACGACCTCGTAGTTGGACATCTCGCCGTCGTAGTTGACCACGCCGACATCGTAGCTCGTGCCGTAGCCCTGCGTGTTGTGGTTGACCACGACGGCGTCGATGCCGCCGCTGCCCCCGTACGAGGCCGCCAGGGCGGTAGCGAAACCGTTGGTCGCGCCGGTGCTGGGGCTGTGCAGGTACAAATCGTGGTCGACCGTGGCCGTCAGCGGCCGCAGCACGGTTACGTCCCACCATGAGGAGCCCGTCATGCGCAAGCCGTCGCTGTTGGAATACAACGCCGAACCGTCGGTGACCGAGGCCCAGCCCGCCGTGGGCAGCGGCGGCGCTGAACGCTGGATCGCCACGTTGGGCGTCAGCGCCAGCGGGCTCCAGACCCACTGGTGGGCCCACCCGTTGTCCGACTCGTTGGTCTCGGCCACGAGGTCCGTGGCGTCCTGGCGCGTCTCGAAGGTGTGGCGGCCGCCGCGGACAGTCAGGGGCCCGAGGTTCACACCGAACTGGCCCTGCCCCGAGTTGAGGGCGCCGGACCAGGCCCACCAGTGCCACTCGTTGTCGAGGTAGGCGCGGATCTCGAACCCGGAAACCGTGCTCGACTCGCCGGCGTTCCACAGGCCGACGTTCCACCAGGTGGTGGCCGAAGCGCCCGTCAGCGTCGTCGGCTCAGGAACGCTGCCGAACGTGGCATCGCTGGTCCCGCGCGGAACGCTCTGGTGGCTCCAACCCGCGAACAGGTACGGGGCCAGGTTCGCCGGCACCGGCGCGCGGATCACATAGGGGCCGCTCCAGTTGTAGGTACTGCTCCACTTCCCGGAGCGGTCCAGGGTGCGGATGCTGAAGTAGTAGGTACCCGGGGGCAGGGCCGACGTGCTGTAGCTGGTCACGTCGCCGATGTCCAGGACGGCCGAGGGCAACCCGATGCCGCCGGCGATCGTGATGCCGTAGCCCTCGACGCCCGAGCAATCGTCATTGGCACGGGTCCACGCGAAGTCGATCGTCGGGTCGGCCGAGTCGCCGCTCGTCGAGTGGCTGGGCGAATAGAGCCCCGTCACTGCGGGCGGGTTCGCGGCGTCCAGTTCGTAGTTGCAGTTCTTCGCCGTCGCCCAGAGGCCTTCCTTGTAACCGGGGTAGCGGTTCTTGAAGGCACTCAGGAAGGCGGTCGCCGTCGTCGGGTGGTCCAGATCGACCGTGGCGATGACCTGGCTCCAGCCAAGCGACAGTTCGTCCGTCTCCGGGTAGGCGGCGTGGTTGTCGTTGGTGCCGTCGCCGATGTCGCGCACGACCGCGCCGAGGAAGCCCTCGGTCATGGTCGGGTCGGCATAGCCGGCGCCGCAGGTATAGAGGTTCTCCATGTCGTAGATGGCCATCGCGGCGCGGCCGTAGGTGGCGCCCCAGCTGGCCGGAATCACGTCGCCCATCCAGTCGGGGAAACCTTCCGTGAACGAGATGTTGGTCGTCTCGGCGCACCAGATGCAATGCCCGCAGCCGTCATCGCCGTCGCAGATGCCGTTGCAGTACGCCGGCGCCGGGCTGAGGGCGTAGAGCTCGACCCAGTGGTGGCCGTACTCGTGCGTGGCCACGTTCTCGTTCCACTGCTCGCCGGTCGAGAAGTAGATCTCGCCGTTGTAGAAGGCGCCGGCGGTGCCGTTCGGCCAGTTGCCCCGCACGAACGGCGTATCGTAGCCGTAGACGGTCCACCAGCGCCACGTGCGCACGAGGTTGGTATGGACGTGCACGGCCGGGTGCTGGTTGATGTCGGCCGGCTGCAGGGTGCCGTAGTTGAGGTCGGTGCCCGTGTAGTCGTTGGTCGTCGCGGTGTCCCTGGCATACGGGCCCGACAGGAAGGCCGGGCTCTCGGTCTGCACCTTCGAGTTGGTCGTCTCGAAGCGGACGTAGATGTCCGGCTGCGGATCGAAGAAGTCGTCGCCCCACCAGAAGGTCACGTCGTAATAGCCCTGCGCATCGGTGGCAACGGCCGCCAGCTCGGCCGAGCCGAACGGCGAATCGTTGTCGTAGACGCGCACGGTCATGGCGTCGGCGCCAATCGTCCAGCCGTCGCTGCGCACATAGACGAAGCGGCCGCGGACGCGGATGTTCCGGCCCTTGGCAGGGTCCTGCGGGGCGAGGCCGTCGCGGGAGGGCGTCGGCCCGGGGCGGACCATCGTATCGCCCACCGGCTCGGGCGCGTCGTCGTCACGGACCTTCTCCACGGGATTCGGCCCACGGATGAAGGCGATCGTCGCCGGCGACAGGTCGAAGCTGCGGGTCACCGTGAAACCGTCGACGGCAAAGGTCAGCTCCAGCAGCTGCGAAGGATCGCTGGTGACGACCTCGAAGTCGACCACCGTGGGCCGTGCCTTGTCGACGCTCAACTGCGGGCCGGCGGCCAGCGAGAGCTGGTCCCACGCGCCCTGCTCCGTGAACATCAGGTCGCTGAGCAGCAGCGGCTGGTCGGTCGTGATCTGCAACTGCCCCTTGAAGGGGACTCCGGGCTCGGCGGCACGGGGCTCGCCGAGGATACTCACGTGGACCGGCGGGCCCACATCGGCCCGCGCACCGCCGACGCCGAGCAGCGCCGTGGCCACGAGCAACAGGCAAAGAAGCTTGCGCATGATCAGGCCTCCTGTCGGCTAGCGGCCGGGGTTGACGGGCACGGGGCGGACGACGGGCTGGCCGGCCGGCGCGGGGGCATCGAATGCCGTCAAGGCGGCCTGGAGGTTCTCGATACCGGCCTGGTCGCCGGCGGCCGTCGCCAGTTCCAGCTGGACCTCGAGCAGGCGCCGGTCGGCGGCCTTCTTCTCGGCCTCGATCTGCTTCTGGATGGCCACGCCGTCCTCACCCGAGGCGCCGTTCAGCTGCGCCACAAGAGCTTCGACCTTGGCGTTCCGCTCATTCACGACGGCAGCGAAGGCGGCGCGCCGGGCCTCGCGGGCGGCATCGATCGCAGGCTCCTGCGTCGTGCCCTCCGGCTTGACGAGCTTGAGTTCGCCCGCGCGCATGGCCTCGATCTCCGCCTGGTTCTCGGGGATGTCCGCCAGCCCGGCGGCGGGGTCGATGACGTTGGTCGGGGCAACGGACGCGGCGCCGGTCTGGGCGGCCGGGATCTGGCCGGTGGCCTGCGGTTCGTCCGCGGACTGCGCGACGGCCGCCAGGCCGGCGGTCATGACGACGACGGTGAGACAACGCACGAGCTTCATGTCTTCCCCCTTGGTCCAGGCATTTCGACGGAAAGCCCGGGACACCCGGGACCGGTGGCGCCGGTCATTCAGGTGAACACGGGTCAGGGATAGTCTGCAGGTAACAGGAGTCCATTGGGGTCCCGGGATCACAAAGAGACCAGTCATTTGGCCCGTTTTTTATGCCCAGGCTGCCAAGTATTTGCGGTGATTGCATATAAGAATGATATGCATTCTCACGGGACGAGGTCCTGCACCCTCCAGGACAGCCCGCCCCCCTGTGGTGGGGCTCAGTCGGCCAGCCCGCGGTCCCGGAGGTAGGCCCGGACCCGGGCCACGAGCGCGTCCACATCATGAAGGTCGGTCTCGATCACGAGATCCGGCTCGGCGGGTGCCTCGTAGGGCGACGACACGCCGGTGAACTCGGCGATCTCGCCCGCCTCGGCCTTGCGGTAGAGCCCCTTCGGGTCGCGCCGCCGGCAGACCTCGAGGTCGCACTTCACGAAAACCTCGTGGAAGGTCCCGGGCGGCATGATCGAGCGCGCGAACTCGCGGTCGGCGCGGAACGGCGAGATGAAAGTGCAGACCACCAGGTTGCCCTGCTCGAAGAAGAGCTTTGCGACCTCGGCGACGCGCCGGATGTTCTCGGTGCGGTCGCGGTCCGAGAAGCCGAGGTCGCCGCACAGCCCGTGGCGCACGTTGTCGCCGTCGAGCAGCATCACCTGCACGCCGGCGGCGAACAGTTCGCGCACGAGCGCCTTGGCCACCGTCGACTTGCCGGCGCCGGAATAGCCGGTGCACCACAGCACGGCGCCCTTGTGCCCGTTGCGCCGCTCCCAGTCCGCCTGCGCGATGAGCCCGCCTTCCCACTGCACGTTCTGCGAGCGGTGCGACACGGCCTGCACGGACCGCGCCACGTCGCCCACCTCGCGCGACACGCCGCGGATCATGCCGGCGGCCGCCGTGCGGTTGGTGACCGGGTCGATGAGGATGAAACTGCCGGTTTCGCGGTTCGCCTTGTACGGATCGAAGAACACGGGACGCGCCGTGCGGATCGCCACGCGCCCGATCTCGTTCAGCGCAAACGTCTCGGCCGGCTCGCGGTGCAGCGTGTTGACGTCGATCCGGTACTGGACCTCGCCGACGAAGGCCTTGACCGTGTTCGTCGTGTGCTTGAGCAGGTAGTGCGTGCGGCGGTTCAGCGGTTCCTGGTCCATCCAGCACAGCGTGGCGTCGAAGTTCGTGCCCACCTGCGGCAGGTTGCGCGCCCTGACCAGCATGTCGCCCCGTCCGAGATCGATCTCGTCGGCCAGGGTGATGGCCACGGCCTGCCCGGCGAACGCCTCGGCCAGCTGCCCGTCGAACGTCTCGATCGACTTCACGCGCGACGAGCGCCCCGACGGCAGCGCCACCACTTCCTCGCCCGGGCGGATGGTGCCCGAGGCCACGGTACCGGCGAAACCCCGGAAGTCGAGGTTGGGCCGCAGCACCGTCTGCACCGGGAAGCGGAAGTCGACATAGTTGCGATCGGCCGCGACGTGCACGTTCTCCAGCGTGTGCAGCAGCGTCTGGCCCTGGTACCAGGGCATGCGCTCGCTGCGGCGCGTCACGTTGTCACCGTCGCGCGCGCTGAGCGGGATGAAGGTGACGTCGTGGATATCCAGCTTCTGCGAGAAAGCCTGGTAGTCGCGCACGATGGCGTCGTAGGTGTCCTGCCGCCAGTCCACCAGGTCCATCTTGTTGACGGCCACGACCAGATGGGGAATCTGCAGCAGCGAGATGAGGAAGCCGTGGCGCCGCGACTGCGTGACCACGCCGTGGCGCGCGTCGATCAGGATGATCGCAAGGTCCGCCGTCGAGGCGCCGGTGACCATGTTGCGCGTGTACTGCTCGTGGCCGGGCGTGTCGGCGATGATGAACTTGCGCTTGGCCGTCTGGAAGTAGCGGTAGGCCACGTCGATGGTGATGCCCTGCTCGCGCTCGGCGGCCAGGCCGTCGAGCAGCAGCGCCAGTTCCACCCGCTCGTCGCCGCGCTTCTCCGAGGTGCGCGCCACGGCGGCGTACTGGTCCTCGAAGATGCAGTTCGTCTCGTAGAGCAGGCGGCCGATCAGCGTCGACTTGCCGTCGTCCACGCTGCCGCTGGTGGTGAACCGCAGCAGTGTCTTCTCGCCGTCGGGCAGCGCGGCCGGGGCCGGTTCAATGCGGCTGTCCATCAGAAGTACCCCTCGCGCTTCTTCTGTTCCATCGACGAGTCGCTGGTCAGGTCGATCAGGCGGTTCTCCCGCTCGCTGCGGCGCGCCTCGACCACTTCCTCGATGATCTGGTCGACCGTCACCGCATCCGATTCGATGGCGCCGGTGCACGGGATGCAGCCGAGGCTGCGGAAGCGGCAATTGACCTCGACCACGTCGCTGTCGGCAAAGCCGAGCTTGCCGTCCGGGTCGACCACGTCGCGGTGCTCGCACGGCACCAGGATGCCGCCGAGCCTGACCACCTTGCGCGGCCGCGCGAAATACAGCGGCACGATGGGGATGCTCTCCTGGCGGATGTACTGCCAGACGTCGAGCTCCGTCCAGTTGCTGAGCGGGAACACCCGCACGTTCTCACCGTCGTCGATCTTCGCGTTGTACAGGCTCCACAGCTCGGGCCGCTGGTTCTTCGGGTCCCACTGGCCCAGGCGGTCGCGCACCGAGAAAAAGCGCTCCTTGGCGCGCGACTTCTCCTCGTCGCGGCGGGCGCCGCCGAAGGCGGCGTCGAAACCGTGTTTGGCCAGGGCGTCGAGCAGGCCGCGCGTCTTCAGCTGCTGGCAGCACTTGTCGTTGCCCAGGCGCGTCGGGTGGGCGCCCTTGCCGATCCACTCGTCGTTGCGCTCGACGAGCAGGCGCGCCCCGATCTCCGCCACGTGCGCATCGCGAAAGGCGTACATCTCGGGGAACTTGTAGCCCGTGTCCACATGCATGAGCGGGAACGGGAAGCGGCCCGGGTGGAACGCCTTCTGGGCCAGGCGCAGCATCACCGAGGAATCCTTGCCCACCGAGTAGAGCATCACCGGATTGCGGAACTCGGCGACGACCTCCCGCATGACGTGAGTGGATTCCTGCTCGAGGTGCTGCAGGTGGGTCAGGGTGTAGGAACCCAAAGCTGGTTCTCCCCGGGGCGGTGGTCAGGTGCGGCAGGACGGCCGAATCACTGCGGCGTTGCTCTGCGCTCCAATATAGCGCCGGAGACGTCTTTGCGGCACGCCGTGAGTATCCATCCTCGACGCCCCGTAAGTCAAGGCGACCCATCAGGATCCGACTTCGAGGGATGCGGCCGCAGACAAGAACTGGTCCATCCGGTCACCCTTGAGCCCTGCCCCCGCCTGCCCCGCGCGGGAGCCTCAATGCTGCAGTTGCTGCATCTCGAAGAAGAAGCCGCGGCGGCCCATCAGTTCGTCGTACGAGCCGGTTTCCGCGATGCGCCCGGCCTTCATGACGACGATGCGGTCGGCCTTGCGGATGGTCGACAGGCGGTGCGCCACGATGAAGGTGGTACGGTTCTGCACGGCGCGATCGATGGCCTCCTGCACCTTCCTCTCCGAGACCACGTCCAGGGCGGAAGTGGCTTCGTCGAGCACCAGGATGCGCGGGTCGCGGACGAGCGCGCGGGCGATGGCGATGCGCTGGCGCTGGCCGCCCGAGAGCAGCGCGCCGTCTTCGCCGATGCGCGTTTCCAGGCCCCTGGGCAGGCTCAGGACCAGTTCGGACAGGTGCGCGGCGGCAAGTACTTCGGACAGCCATTCGTCGCCCACGTTGTCGAGGCCGTAGACGATGTTCTCGCGGATCGACCCGGAGAAGAGGATCGTCTCCTGCGGCACCACCGAGATGAAGCGGCGGGCCGTGCGCATGTCCAGCTCTTCCATGTCCTGTCCGTCGAACAGGATCCGGCCCGACTGCGGACGGCGGAACCCTATCAGAAGCTGCATCAGCGTGGACTTGCCGGCGCCGCTCGGGCCGACCAGCGCGATGCACTCGCCGGACTGCACCTGCAGGGTGCAATCCACCACCGAGGGCGCCCTGTCGTCGTCGTAGGCGAAGCCGACGTGATCGAACTGCACGCCGCCGTCCATCGCCTCGACCGCGCGCCGGCCGCGGTTCAGCTCCAGGTCCGGGCATTCGAGCACTTCGCCGATGGACCGGATCGACTCCACGCCGCGCGCCATCTGCGGGTAGATGCTGAGCAGCTGTGAAATGCAGTTGACCATCATCGTGAAGAGGCTCTGGTACAGGACGATGTCGCCGACGGTGATCAGGCCGCGCCGGCAGAACCAGACCAGCACGCCGAGCGCGGCGACCATGGAGAGCTGGAAGCTCATCCATGAACTGGAGCCGAACAGCGCATTGATCAGGTCGAGGTGCCGGCCGCGGCGGTTGACGGCCTGGAACTGCGAGTCCATCCGACCGGCGGCCTCGTCCTCCAGCCCGTGCGCCCGGACGACGGGGATCATATTGAGCATCTCCGCCACGTCCGACGACATCCGCTCGATCTCCGAACGGAAGGCGGTGTTCCGCTCGACCATGCGCCGGCCGAACAGCAGGCGCAGCAGTGAAACCAGCGGCGCCATCAGCACGAAGAAGAGCAGCAGCCGCGGCTCCTTGATGGCCGTCACCACCACCGCGAAGATGAAGGAGAAAACGGAGATCGCCCCGGCATCGGCCAGCAGCATGCAGAACATCTGCACCTGCTCGACATCGCGCAGCACCTTGGCCTGGAGCCGCCCGCTTTCGGTGCGGCCGTGGAACGCGATCGAGAGCTGCTGCAGCCGCGTCACCAGCGCGCTGCGCAGGGTCTTCTCCAGGTCGCGGACGGCTCCGCTGACCATCGAGACATACAGGGTGTGCATCGGGACGTTCTGCACGATCAGGATGACCACGGCCCCGAAGTACAGCGCCAGCCGGGGAGCGGGGAAGGCGGTCGGGTCCGTCAGCGAGTTAATCGCACTGGCGACCAGGAACGGGATGGCCCACACCGGAGAGTGCTTGATCACCATCACCAGTGCAGTCGCGAGGTAGTACCGCCGGGATCGGTTCAGCATGCCGAAGAGCGTGCGCAGCGGCCTGGCACTGTCGTAGTGCAGTTCGGGCGGTCCGAGAAGTGGCTGTGGGGGCATCCGGAACTCCTGGCGCGACTACATCACGTCTCGTCGCGAATATCCCGCTTCCGGCGCCCGCGAGTCAAGTTGACCACCGGGTTTCACAGCAACACCGTCGAGAAGGTCTGGATGGCGGCGCCCAGGCCCAACGTGAGCGACCACACGGCGACGCACATGGCAAGGCGAACCGCCCTGGTGCTGATGTGCTTCCCCTCATCCAGGTCGCTGGTCGTGACAATGGTCGCCGCCGTAAACAGCGATACGGCACCTGCCACGCCGATGAAGCACATCAGGACGATCAGCTTCGACTTGGGCACTTCCGGTCCCTGCCCGCCGAGCAGTCCCATGATGCCGCCGAGGGAAACCAGCGAAACACCCGTCAGGTGCTTGAAGAAATCATAGGCCCGCTGGTGCAGGGTCTCGGGATGGTCGGCTTCCGTATTGTCGATCATGGCCGGTTCACTTCCGACGGGGGTATGTCAGGACCAGGAATCGCGCGCGTTCACCAGCCTACTCCCGCACCGGCCAGGCCTCCGCCAGCGGCACCTTGACCACCACCTTGTGGATCAGGTCCTCGCCGACCAGGGGCAGGTGCAGGTCGGTCGGCAGGAAGAGCGCGAACTGGCCCGGGCGCAGGTGCAGCCACAGCTGCGGTGCGCCGGCGAAGAACTGCAGGTCGGCCACCGGGTCCCAGGCCGTGTCCGGCAGCGCGTACATGTCCAGGGGCGCCCAGCCGATCGATTCGCGGCCACCGAGCAGCACCTGGATGTCTGCGTGGCGGCGGTGCGCCTCGAGGCGGCCTTCACCGGCGTGGCGCGCGCGCTGGCGGCTGACCGTGGCATGAACGCCGCGCAGCCCGGCCTCGTAGCGGCCGTCGTCCAGGGACTCGAGACCCGGCTGGCGCAGGAACGCCAGCGCGTCGGCGAACGGGCCCGGCAGGCCGTCGACCACCTCGAGCCGCTCGAGCAGGTCGAGGATCACGGCGCCTGCTCCGCCAGCAGCTCGTCCAGCAGCGCCCGCGCACGCCGCAGGTGCGGG
This sequence comes from bacterium, assembly GCA_016703265.1. Classification (NCBI taxonomy): domain Bacteria; species bacterium. The sequence goes on along the minus strand of JADJCK010000005.1, from coordinate 444,416 downwards.
ATCACGATCGAGCCGCCGACGATCAGGCCGACATCGAAGATCTCGAGGATCTCCGCCTCGGTGACGCCTTCCTCGACGCAGCGGATGGTGTGGTAGGCGATGCAGTCGTCGCAGCGCAGCACCAGCGAGGCGGCCAGCCCGGCCATCTCCTTCGTGCGGGCGGACAGGGCGCCGTCCTTGTAGGTGGCTGTGTCCAGGTTGAAGAACCGCTTGGTGGTCATGGTCGCGGTCTCGAGCACGCGCGCGTTGAGGCGCTCGCGCTCCGCGCGGAAGGCTTGCAGGCGGCCGGTCATCGCGGGTCCTTTCGCGGAAACGGGCTGGTCTATTCGATTGCGTCGACGGCGCACCATAGCACACCGGGGCCGCCGGCGGCAACCGGGCCACGCTTGCCGCGCACCCGCAGCAATGCTAGCTTCCTCCGTTCCGGCGGCAGGCGCCGCCTGGAGGAAGGATCCGCATGGCCCGCCGCAATGCACCCCGCGACTCCTGGACCGCCGCCGAGCGCCGCCTGTTCGCGCGCCTGAAGTCGCCCCTGCATATCCAGCAGTTCCTCAACGAGCTGAAGTACGACGCCGACTACCGCGCCCGCTCGCCGCGCCGCGTGATGCGCGAGCGCAAGGCCGCCTGCTTCGACGGGGCGATGTTCGCCGCCGCCGCGCTGCGCGAACTGGGCCACCGGCCGCGCCTGGTCGACCTGCGGGCCTGGAACGACGACGACCATGTACTGGCCGTGTTCACCGTCGAGGGCCACTGGGGCGCCGTCGCCAAGAGCAACACGACGGTGCTGCGCTACCGCGAGCCCGTGTACCGGTCACTCAGGGAACTCGTGATGTCGTATTTCGAGGTCTACTTCAACACCGTGGGCCAGAAGACGCTGCGCAGCTACTCGCGCCCGCTCGACCTGGCCACCCTCGACCACCGCAGGTGGCAGTTCGACGAAGAGGACCTGAACTGGATCGGCGACCGCCTCGACGAGCTGCAGCACCTGCCGGTGGTGAGCCCGGCCCAGGTCAGGCTCCTGGCGCCGGTCGACCCGGCCCTGATGCGCGCGGGCTTCCTCGGCGCCGTCCAGGCCGGGCTGTTCCAGGCCAAGAAGCGCCGGCCGCTGGCCTGAGGAGGCCGGCCGTCGCGCCGCGCAACCGGAACCCGGCTCCGCGCGTAGGAACCATTTCCCCCTACGCCGTCCCTGACGCCGGAGTGTCCCATGAAGCGCCTGCCGAACCCGTCCACGGTCGTCGTGTCCGCCCTCCGTCCCCTCGCACTCCTGTTCCTGGCGGCCGCGACGGCCTCGGCCCAGGGCACGTTCCACGGCGATGTCGCCCGCACCGGTGTCTATCCGGAGGCCGGCACGCCGGCGACCGGCCAGTTGAAATGGTCGTTCGCCGCCGGCGCGCCGATCGTCGGCTCGCCGGTCGTGGCTGACGGGGTCGTCTATTTCGGCGCCCTCGACGGCCACCTGCACGCCGTCGAGGCCGCCACGGGCACCGGCAAGTGGAAGTTCAAGTCGCGCATGCCCATCGCGAGCACGCCCGCCATCGACGGTGACACGGTGTACTTCGTCTCGTCGACGGGTGCCCTGGCGGCGCTTTCCGCGGCCACCGGCGAGCCGCGGTGGGTTTGCGCGGTCGAGGGCGAGCGTCGCTTCGAGGCGAAGGGACTCCACGGCTACCCGCCTGCCTCGCAGACCATGCCCGACGCCTGGGACGTGTTCACTTCCTCGCCGGCGGTGAGTGACGGCCTGGTCTTCTTCGGTGCCGGCGACGGCGGCGTCTACGCGGTCGAGGCCGCCACCGGCGTGCTGCAGTGGGCCTTCCGCACCGGCAACGTGGTGCACGCCTCGCCGGCGGTGGCCGGCGGCATCGTCTATGTCGGCAGCTGGGACAGCCGCGTCTACGCGATCGAGGCGCGCACGGGCGTCCTGAAGTGGTCGTTCCAGGCCGGCCTCGACCCGGCCATCCACAACCAGGAGGGATTCCAGTCGTCGTGCGCGGTGGCCGGGGGCGTGGTCTACGTCGGCTGTCGCGATGCGCACGTCTACGCGCTGGATGCGGCGACCGGGGCACGCCTCTGGGACTACCCGACCGGCAAGTCCTGGGTGATCGGCACGCCGGCCGTGCGCGACGGCATCGTCTATGCCGGCACTTCGGACAGTTCGCGATTCTTCGCGCTCGACGCGAAGACCGGTCGTCTGCTGTTCAACTCCGACACGAAGGCCTATGTGTTCTCGTCGGCGGCGTTGAGCGGCCCGCGCGCCTACGTCGGCTGCCACAACGGTACGCTCTACGCCTTCGACGCGCGCACCGGCGCCATCGACTGGCTTTTTCGCACCGAGGGTTCGCGCCGCGACCCGCTCAAGCTGCTCGACGCCGACCTGCGCCTCGACCAGGCGGCATTCCATCCCGTGACCGGCGACTTCGGCGACATGTACATCGACTTCTACCGCTTCTCGACGGTGGGCGCGATCATGGCGTCGCCGGCGATCGCGGACGGCGTCATCTATTTCGGGAGCCTGGACGGACAGCTGTACGCCGTGCGCTAGCCGGAGCGCCTCACCGGAACAGGCTCTTGACCCGGCCCCATGACGTCCGCTGGTCGGCGACCGTTTCCTGCACGACCTCCAGCGTCAGCAGCGCGCTTCCGGACAGGGCGAAACTGACGGCAGCCGGCACGACAACCGTGTCCTGGACGGCGCCGCCCAGGATCACCCGCAGGCCGCTCCAGTCACCCGATCCGGCGGTGAGCATCACGTTGCACTCCGCCGCCGGCGCGTCCGTGGTCAGCCACAGGTCCCAGGTCTCGCGGTCATCGCCGGTGAAGTCGGCCGTCGCCCGCAGGTCACGTCGCCACAGCGTCCCGACGGACGCCCCGGGCAGGCGGAAGCCGGCCAGCAGATGGCGGGTCGGCGGCGCCGGTGGCTCGGGAATGTCGAGGTCGTCGATGCCGGACAGGGCGGCATCGTCCCAGCCCAGCACGTGATCGCCCGCACTGCAGCAGGGGATCCCCGCCTGCACCACGAGCGTCGCCGCCCCTGCGGGCAATGCCAGTGCCAGCACAAGACCCGCAGCCCAGGCCGGGGTGCAGCATCTGGTCCTCGTCGAGATCATGTCCGATCCTTCCTGGCGCAGGTTCATTTCAGCAGCACCATCTTGCGCGAGGCGCCGAGAGAACGTCCATCCAGTCGCAGCCGGCAGACGTAGTTGCCGCTGGCTGCCTGTTGGCCCCGATTGTCCAGCCCGTCCCAGACGAGTGCCGCCGGGCCCGCAGGCAGGCGACCGGCGCGCAGTTCGCGCACCAGTACGCCGCGCAGGTCATGGATCATGACGACGGCGTCGCCGGCAGCCGGCAGCTCGAAGAGGATCCGGGTCTGCGGATTGAACGGGTTCGGTTCGTTGCGAAGCCGCGGATCGAGCCATCCGGCGGGCGGGGGCTGCGTGGCGTCCACGACGGCGAAGTCGAGGTCGAGCCCCGCTGCGGGAACCGCGAGCTCCACCTGCGCCTGCGACTTCAGCGACGGCACGAGTATCCGGCCATGACTGCGCAGTTCCAGGTCGACACCCGCAGGCAGGTCGAGCCCGTCCCAGGTCAGCGTCACCGGTCCGGCGGCGGGCACGGTGAGCCTGGCCGCCCAGGTGAGAAGCCGCTGCCCCGGTGCCCGCAGGTCACTGAGCCAGTCGTCGCCGGTTGCAGGCGACCACCCGGGACGCGGCAGCGTCAGCGCCGGCGCGGCGACGGCGACCGGGGCCGGCGGAGGCGCCGGCAGGTCCAGGGCCGCATCGAAGCCGTCGGTGGCATCCGGGTCCTGGCCCAGCACGATGGCCGGGACGGGCCGGTCGGAAACGACCGCAATGGCCAGCGACCACGGCCCCGTGGCGGTGTCTGCCGTCTTGCCGGCGGATCGGGCCTTCGCCGGCGGCCAGCGCGACGGCGGCAGGCGTTCGCCGTCCTCCATCCAGTCGTGGCGGAAACCGAGCGCCAATCCGTCGACGTGGCTGGCCACCCAGAAGGCATGCCACGGCGCCAGGTCGCCCGTGAGCACATAGCTGCCGGCAGGGTCGGCGCCGTAGACCCGGCTCGAGACCAGGCCCCTGCGCGTTGCGTCGGCAAAGCCGTAGCGCACGCCTTCGTGCGTCACGGTCAATCCCTGCACACTGCCGGGGAACCACAGGGGATAGCCCACGAGCGACCAGCCGGCAGTCAGCTCCACCGAGACGCCGTCGGTCGCCGGCGCACCTTCCAGGCTCCACACGTAGGACACCGCGCTGTTCAACCAATAGCCGGTTCCCGGCGCGTGCGGCGTCGATGATGCCAGGACTTCATAGCTGCGCGACGAAGCCTGCCAGCCGAACAGCCACGGCGCGGACGGCGCCGCATCAGCAAGGAACACGTCTCCCAAAGTGGCGCCCGGCGCCGGCACCAGCGGCGCCGCCACAAGCGACCAGCCGGCAGCCATCACGCGGCGATCCGGCGAGGCAGCCGGGATTCCGGTGCCCAGCCGCACCGTGAACGAACGCACTTCGGCCGCCGCGGCGTCCCACGTGAACACGGGATCGGCCAGGAGGTCGTGCACGCGGCCACTCATCCGGTCGATCAGGAGCAGCGCGCACGGCGCGGCCACGGCCGCATTGGCTTCCGCACTGAGTGTGGCCTGGCCGGCCACGTCGGTGGCGACCTCGAACCGCCAGGACTTCGTGTTCTGGCCGGTGTCGTAGGCGGCTCGCCAATCGGACCGATAGCGGCCGTCGCCACCCGTCCACTCGGCGCGCGCAAACCAGGCCTCCACCGAAGGCGCCGGCTGCGGCGGCGCGGCCGGCAGGTCGAGCGCCGGGTCCAGCCCGTCGCCGGCCCGCGGATCCGTGCCGAGCGTGATCGTGCCGGACGTCAGGCCCCCGACCGCTGCCGTGAGGGTGACCGTCGGCAACAGGTCTGCCGCAACGGCAAGGGCCGACAACGGCACCACCACGTCAGGCGCGGCAGGGTCGTCGCTGGCCAGGACCAGCGTGCCCGCGAGTTCGCCGGCCGCGACGGGGGCACAGGTCACCCGCAGCACCACGGATTCCTTCGGCGCCAGGCTGAGCGGACCGGGCGGTGCGACCGTGAACGCGGCAGGCGTCACGGTGATGCCGACGATCTGCAGCCGACCGCAGCCCTGGTTCCTGATACGCAGCGAGTCAAGGGTCGCCACGCCGACCGGGCAGGCGCCGAAGTCCACCCAGGCCCGGTCGATCGTGATCGCCGGTTCGCCGACAGCCGTCATCGTGACCGGCAGCACCACCAGCGGTGTCAGGGGATCGTTGCTGTCGAACCGGAGTTCGCGATGCCGTGTCGCACCGCAGTTGTCACCGGAGGCGAACGCGAGCGTCAGCTCCTGCGAGGCGCCTGCGGCGATCGAACCGGTCGACTGCGAAACGGCCAGCCAGGCCCCCCCGTTGAGCCAGTCGATCACGTGATGCCCGAAGACACGGTTGGACGCGACGCCGAGCCGGCTGTTGTTGAACAGGACGTGCGACAGGGCCACGACGCGACCGGCGCCGACCGAACTGAGCGCGGCGATGGACTGCCCCTGCGGGCCGCGCGCCAGGCGGGCCGCAGGTCCGGTGATCGAGGACAGGACGGTTGTCGACGAGGTCGTCGAAAGGTTCGCCACGCCCTGGGTGATGACATGGGGATCGAGCAGCGACGTGAAACCGCCGGCGCTCGCCGCCGCCCCGTACGCGATCCCGGCCTCGGCCGCGGCCAGGATGGCCGTGAAGTCCGCCGTCGTCGACGTCTCGCACAGCAGGCTGCCGCCCGACCATAGCCAGCGCGCGAGTGCGCCCGCCTCGGCCGTCTCCCAGGGCGTTGTGCCGTGATTGACGTAGACGATGTCGAAACCGGCCAGGAGCATGCTGTCGACCGGCTGGTCGCTCTCGACGACGACCGCGCCCCGCGCCGCAAGCTCACCGGTGAAGTTGGACCAGTTCACGGCGGCATACTCGCCGTGGCCGCGCGGCCAGAGGATGCGCAGGCCCGTGAGGTCCCCGCCCGTGCCCGTCGTGGGCTGCTGCAACGACCAGTCGAGTGCGCCCGACCCGTTGTTGCTGATGGTCACCACGCGTGAGGCGGAAGTGCCGGCCGGCAGCACCATCGACACCGAATCCGGCGCCACCTCGATGACCGCCGGCGCCACGCCGAAGCAGGTCGTCTCGACGACAATGACCGGCTCGTCGGGATCGTCGCTCGTCAGGGTGACCTGGCCGGCAATCTGCCCGGCGGCCAGGGGCGCGCACGTGACCAGCACGGTCAAGGTCGAATCGGGCCCGACCGTGACGGGCCCCGGCTGCGCCACGGTGAAATCGGCACGATCCGACCCGATGGCGCTGATGTGCAGCGGGATGCAGCCCCGGTTGCCGACGATGAGGGTATCGGTGCGCGCCGTCCCGAGAAAGCGGGAACCGAAGTCGAGCCTCGAGGGTGCCACCGTGATATCGGTCCCGCCCGGCACGCGCATCGCCACGGGAAGCTCGATCGGCAACCGGTGCGGATCGTCATGGGTGATGGTGATCAGCGCCCGAGCGTCGCGGTCGCAGATGAAGTTGGCATCGAACGAGGCGACCACTTCCTGGCTCTCTCCGGCCGGGACCATTCCCGACGCAGGATCGAGCCGGACCCAGAAGGCGCTGAGCCCCATGAGGACGATCTCGTTGCCGGCCAGCTCGACCATGTCGGACCGTCCGTCGAGGTCGTCATCGCCCGCGAAATCGCCTGGCTGGAAGGCATTGAAGAGCGTGCGGCCGCCCGGCCCGAGCACGATGGCGTTGGGCCCTGCCGCGCCGGTGAAGCCGGCCAGGGACACGGCGCCAGCGCGGAGGGTCACGACATCGACATAGACGCCGGCGCTCAGGGTGTTCTTCACTTCCGTGATCCGGTCAGGTTGCCGGAACAGGCGATGGTCGGGATCATGGGCCACGACGTCGAAGTCAGCATGGGATGACGTCATCGTCTGGACACCCATGCGGGTAAAGAGCTCCGGCAGGTTGCTGCCGTAATAGGAACCGTCGTTGTAGATGAGTGTGCCGCCGGCGTCGACGTGCGCCACCAGCAGGTCCTGCGCCGCCTCGACGGGGAATAGCCGCGGTTGCTGACGACGACCAGGTCCCAGTCGGACTGCTGCAGGTACCACAGGAAATCCCACCAGTTGTAGACCAGCGTGAAATCGAGGCCCAGGCGCTGCAGTCCCAGGTTGTAGGCATCGGTATCGGGCAGGTAGGTGACCAGCGCGATAGTCCGCGGTCCGCTCCCGGTCCGGTTGACGTTGGTGTAGCGCCGGGCGCCCTGCGGGCCGGCTGCATCCTTGTCTCCGGCCTGGTCAGCGGTCGACGCCCTCGGGGACGGCGGCAGTTCGACGACGCGATAGTCGGCCGCCTCATCCCAGGCCGAGGTTACCTGGTCGAACAACACCGAGGCCGACCAGTTCAGCTGGCCGGGCCCGTGGTTGGCCACTTCCAGCCGCCTCGTCCGACGCGCGCCCGGCATCAGGTCCATGTCGAGGGAATCCGGCGACACGGTGATGGTCGGCGCAACCAGGCACAGCCCCGTCAGGCCGACGCCCAGCGACGGCTGATCGGGATCATCGCTCGTGATGGTGACGGCGCCGCCCATGGGACCGCCGGCTTCGGGTATCCAGGTGGCCGAGAGTGTGAGCAGCGAATCGGGCGCGAGCGTGTACGGACCCGCGCCGGCGATCGTCACCTCGGCCAGGTCCGTGGTCACGCTGTAGACAGTCAACGGCTCGCAACCCGTGTTGCGCAGCCCGATCGTACGCACGACCACCGATCCGAGGTACGCGCTGCCGAAGGCGATCTGCGACGGATCGCAAACCAGGTGCGACCCGCGGGAGACGTCCAGAGATGTCGGGACAGACACCTGGGGAGTGTGCGGGTCATTGGAACTGAAGACGAGGGGCGCCTCGTACCTTTGTCCGCAACGATCGGCGGTATTGAACGTGACGGTGAGCTCCTGCGTGGCGCCCGCCAGCACGATCCCCGAGCGGGGCTGGACCGAGACCCATGGTGCAGCCATCGCCAGGTAGGCCAGTTCATTCATGGCCAGCTCGACGACATCGCGGGTCCCGTCACCATCGGCGTCGGCAGAATACGCAGCGGGCAGGAACGAGTTGAAGATCGTGCGGCCGGTGTGCCCGAGAACGACGGCCTCCCCGCCGTCCGGGGGCAGGTAGCGGGCCAGCGGCTGCGAGCCCGGGCCCGCCGCCACGACCTGGAGCTGTTGCCCATAGCTCGAGTTGGTGCCGAAAGTCCGGGGCACCTGCTCCGGCCACCAGAAGCAGGGGTGGTCCACCATGGCCGCCACGAATGGCCGCGGGACCGGCAGCGATGCCAGCTGCGTGACGCCGAGCTGTGACCACAGCCCGTGGAGAAGGCCTCCCATGTTCATCGCGCCCACGATGAGCCGCCCACCGCCATCGAGGTGCTGCGACAGGCGGTTCAGTCCCGACACCGGCGGCGTGCCGGCGCCCGTGACCACCACCAGGTCCCATGGTGTGGTCGTCGCCAGATAGGCTTCCAGGGAGCCCCAGGTCTGCACCTGGATGTGCGGCAGGCCCAGGCGTGTCAGCGCCAGCGCCCACGGGTCGGTTTCCGGCGACCATCCGGCCATGTGGATGATGCGCCGCGCCGGGACGGACAGGTCGGCAATGCCGGACAGGGCCGACATCGAGTCGGCGACATCCGCTGCCACCGACCAGGCCAGGGTGTTGCCGCCGCGATTGGAGACGGTCAACTGCCGGGTCGCGATGCGCCAGGGCGCCAGGTCCACGGACAGGGTTTCGCCCGACACTTCGATCACCGGCGCGACCAGGCCCAGCCCCTCGGCGGCCAGGCTCACGTACGGCTCGTCGGGATCATCGGAAGCCACCACGACCTGCGCCGCGGCCAGCCCGGGCGTCGTCGGCGCAAAGGTCACGAGGATCTCGCGCCACGACCGCGCCTCGATCGTGAACGGGCCGGCGGGTTCGACGGTGAAATCGCCCGCCGTCGTCGTGATCGAATGCACCGTCAGTGTCGCGCAGCCCGCATTCTCCACGACCAGCGTATCGACTGCCGAGGCGCCCAGGAAGACCTGGGTGAAGGAAGCCGCGCCCGTCGCCGCCACGTCCGGCGTGCCCGCCACGTCGAGCGACAACGGCACTATCACCGAGGGCTGGAGCGGATCGTTGCTCGTGACGACCAGCGGCGCCTCGAGGCGCCCGCCGCAATGGGTGGCCGCATCGAAGACGACGGGCAACTCGAAGGTCCCTCCCGGCGCCAGGACGCCGGATACGGGCACCATCTGCACCCACGGTTCGCCGCGTGCGAGCAGCGCAATCTCGTTGGCCGCCACCTCGATCGCATCGGGCACGTTGTCGTTGTCGTCGTCGGCGCCGTAGTCTGCGAGATGGAACAGGTTGCACAGGGTCCGACCGGTGGGGCCCAGGATTATGGCCGCGGAGGCCCCCACGGGCGAGAAATCGGCCAGGACCTGCGCGCCGCCGAGCGGTACGCCATCCACGCCATTGGGTGTCACGGCATCGACCGTCGTTCGCAGCTGCGTGATCCGGTGCGGCCACCAGAACAACCGGTGACCGGGGTCGCGCGCCACCCAGTCCAGCGGTGTCGTGTGCGTCGAACTGAAGCCCACGCCGAGGCGCGTGAGCAGCGCGTGTGACGCATAGCCGCCGAACCTGGTGTCGGCATGAATGAGGGCGCCGCCGCGATCAACGTGGGCGAGCAGCTGGTTGAGGACGGATGTCGACGCCGTGATCGTGCTGTGGACGATCACGAGGTCCCAGTCGCTCGCCAGCGCCAGTTCGCTCCCCAGTGTCGACCAACTGGTGACGATGACGTGGCTGAGCCCCGCCATCCTGAGCGCCACGGCGTACGGGTCGTCGGCGCCGTCTCGCGTCGCCAGCAGCAGGATCTTCGGCACATCGATGGGCAGGCGCCGGTTCGTCCAGGCCTGGCGCAGGAACGGGGCGACAGCTTCGTCCGCCGTACCCGGATCCGCCGCAGTCGTCGTCACCGTGAACCCGGCCTCCGCCGTGGCCAGGGCCAGGGCAAAGGCCAGGGAATCCGAAGGCTGCACGCTCGCCGACCAGACCAGGTCTGACGCGCCTTCGTTGCCGATGGTCACCAGGCGCGTGACGCGGTCGCCGGGAACAAGCGCTTCCGCGAGCGCCGCCGGCGCGACGGTGATCACGGGCGGTTCGACACCACGGCCCGCAAGCGGGATCTCGACCAGCGGCCGGTCTGCGTCGTTGCTACTGATCCCGAGCACCCCGGCGAAGTCGCCCACGGCGTCCGCCGCGAATTCGACGCGTACGTACACGGTGTCGAACGGCGCCACCGTGAACGGGCCTGCAGGGGAGACGCTGAACGGTCCGTCTCCCGCGAGGACACCGGCGACCTCCAGGTCCTCGCAGCCTGCCGCGATGACGGCCACATCGGCAGACAAGCGCCCGCCGATGAAACACGGACCGAACGCCAGGCTGTCCGGCGCCACCTCGATGTGCACCGTCCCGAGGACGTCGAAGAACGTCGGCACGTCGACGGCCGGCCGGTGCGGATCGTTGCTGCGGATCTCGACGTCGGCGGCGTACGCGGAACCGCACAGGTCCCCGGCATCGAAGGCCACGGCCAGTTCCTGCGAGGCCAGCGGCGGGACGGTGCCTGACGCCGGCGTGACCGCCAGCCAGCCCAGCCCGCGCAGCCAGTCGATGGCCTGGTTCCCGAACACGCGGTTGTCGTCGTACCCGATGAGCCCATCGTCGAGCATCGGCGCATTGATCAGCACGACGCGACCCCTGTCGGCTGTCGTGGCTGCCGCGCTGGCCTCGAAAGACTGGGAACTGAGTGCCAGAGGCTGGGCCGGCACCCCGCTGATGACGACCTGGCAGTAGCTGTAGTAGCTCTGGAGCCTGTCCAGTCCCGCGGTCACGGGGTGCGGGACAACCAGCGAAGCACCGTCCGAAACGTAGCCGGGTATCATTGCGAGCCCCGCGGACAGGGCCGTCACGATCGGCGTGAAGGGCTCCGGCTCGAAGGTCTCCAGGAGCAGGCCCCCGCCTGCGCGCACCCACGCCACCAGGTCCGCCACTTCACGATCGGTCCAGGTCGCGTTGCCGTAGTTGGCCCAGACCACATCGAAATCTTCGAGCAGCGCTGCGGTCAGCGGCGCTCCGTCTCGACAACCTCCGCGCCCCGCTCCCGCAGGTCGCCGACCAGGACCGCCCAGTACTCGGTGCTGTAGTTCTCGTGCGCCAGCGTCCAGAGGATGCGCGTGCCGGTGAGATCCTCCAGCTCGGCTGTGCGCGGGTTCGAGTCGGCGGCGTCGGCATCGGTGGTGCCGGCCGGCGTTGGCGGTTCCCGGCGGTTCGGCAGGGGCAGGGCCCCAGCCGCGCGCGGCGCCAGCGTCATGGTCAGCGGCGTGTGCAGCGCGCGAGCGTCAGCCCGCCACTCGAGTGCACCCAGGCCGCTGTTGGTGATGGTCAGCGTTCGAGTCACGGTCTCCCCGGCAGGCGCCGCTGCGGAGAGCGAATCGGGCAGTACCGAGATGATGGGCGGCTCTGCCCCAGTGCCGACGATGCCGACCGCCAGCACCGGCTCGTCCGGGTCGTTGCTCGAGATGTTGAGCGTGGCGGCAACGGCACCGACAGTTTCCGTGCCCCAGGTGACGACCAGGTGGCGCGAGGAACCCGGCTCGAGCGCGAACGGTCCCCCGTCGCCCAGCGTGAACTCGGGGTGGTCGATGGCGGCGCCACTGACCTCCAGCCGATCGCAGCCCCCGTTGCTGACCAGCACCGAGTCGACCATGACGGTCGTCAGGTACCGAAATCCGAAGTCCAGGGGCATCGGCGAGACCGCGATATCCGTGCCGCCGCCGACGTCCAGCGTGGCGGTGACCATCGTCGCGGGATGGAGCGGATCGTTGCCCTCGATGGCCACGAGCCCGGAGGCGTCCAGGTTGCAGAACCGTTCGGCGTCGAAGATGACGTCGAGTCCCGCCGTGGCGCCCGGCGGCACCACGCCCGCCGCGGGATCCAGCGTGAGCCAGGTGCCGGTCGCCAGCCAGTCGATGACGCGGTGGCCCAGCAGGTGATTGTCGTTCGCACCGAGGAAACCGTCGGCGAACATCTCATCGGTCAGGGCCACGATGCGGCCGCGGCCCACGCGGCTCCAGGCCAGGACGGGCTCCTGTTGGGCGTCGCGGGCCAGCACACCGGCCGGCGGCGCGACCAGGTCGAATCCGGTCTCCGGGTACGCCAGCCGGATTGCCGACACTTCAGCGGTGGCGGGGTGGGGAACGATGTCCCGGATCACTCCCGGGGAGCCATACCCGCCGTAGCTGATGCCGGCCCCCACGGCCGTGAGCACCGGATTGAGATCGGGGCCCGAGCTGTCGCTCTCGATCAGGAGGTTGCCGCCGGCGGCCAGCCAGCCTGCCAGTGTCGACTGTTCCGCCGGCGAGGTCGCGATCCAGATATCGGTCAGCCAGACGATGTCGACATCGGCCAGCAACTGCGGCGTCCAGGCGGCCTCGCTGTCGAAGACCTCGGCGCCCCGCGCGCGCAGTTCCCCGGCCAGCTGCACCCAGTAGTAGTCGACCGGGTACTGGCCATGCGCGGTATCCCACAGGATCCGGACACCGTCCAGGTCCAGCAGCTGCGTCGACAGTGCCGGCGTCGCGACCGGCGACGATGACAACTGCGCGACATCCCGGTCCCGGTCCACCGTCGGCAGCGACGCCGGTGCCGTCACTGCCGGCCATTCCCACGCCGAGAGGCCGGTGGCGGCGCTCACGGCAGCGGTCCAGGCCAGCTCTGTCGGACCGCTGTTGGCGATCGTCACGGTGCGGATCGCCCTGGCGCCGGGCAGCAGCGATGCCGACACGGAACCCGGCTCCACCGACATGACGGGCGGCCCGCCCGTGGTGGCGGTCACCGACGCGGTGACCGGGGCGAACAGCCCGTATTCGTCGCGCGCCGACACGGCGAACCAGTAGGTCGTGTCGAAGGCGAGGCCGCCGACACGGACCGTCTCCGGAGCACCGGCCGGCAACGGCCGTGGCAGGCCGGTGACGCGCGTCCCGGTGTCGAAGTTGAGTGCATCGAGCGGGAAGGTGGCGAAGCGGATCTCGTGCGCCGTCGGCGTGCCGATGCTCCCGTCGTCACCGGTGGCTGTCCACGCGAGTTCGACCCACTGCCCTGCGGTGGCCGTCACCGCCATGTCGACGATCGGCGCCGGCGGAATGGTGTCGACCCCGGCCATCGCACGGAACACGTTCAGCCGGGCGCCTGTTGCCATGAGGCCCGACAGCTGCGGCAGGGGGTCGGCGGAATTGAACACCAGCAGGCGCGCCGATGCGGCCGGGATTCCCGGAAAGCGCGCCAGGATGAGCGCCAGGGCGCCGGACACGTGGGGACAGGCCATCGAGGTGCCGTCCATGTATCCGTAGCCGCCGTCCGGGAACGTGCTGTAGATGGAAACACCGGGCGCGGCAATATCGACGCTGGTCGCTCCCCAGCATGAGAAGTAGGCCAACTGGTCGTCGTTGTCGGTTGCCGCGACCGCAATGATGTTGTCGAGCGCGTAGCTCGCCGGGTAGTGGGGGTAACCGTCGTTGTTGTAGGCTGTGTTCCCGGCAGCAGCGACGAAAAGCACGCCGGCCTCGCCGGCCTGGCTGATGGCGTCGAGCAGGGCCTGCGACCAGGGCCCGCCTCCCCAACTGTTGCTCAGGATGTCCGCGCCCATGCGCACGGCATAGCCCACCGAGGCCACGGCGGCGTCCGTCGTGCCGTAGCCGCCGGCGTCGAGGAACTTGACCGCCATCAGCTTCACGCGCCAGTTCACGCCGGCAACGCCGACCCCGTTGTTGCCGACGGCGCCGATCGTGCCCGCGCAATGCGTGCCGTGCCCGTGGTCGTCGACCGGCTGCGCGTCGTTGCCGACAAAATCGTAGCCGAACACGTCGTCGATGTAGCCGTTGGTGTCGTCATCGAGCCCGTTGCCGGCGATCTCGCCGGGGTTGGTCCACATGTTGGCGGCCAGGTCGGGATGCAGCGGATCGATGCCCGTGTCGATGATCGCCACGACGACATCCGCCGAGCCGGTGCCCTGGTCCCAGGCTTCGGGCGCGTCGATGTCGGCATCGATGGTGCCGCCATCGCGACCGTCGTTGGACAGCCCCCACAGCTTCCCGAACGACGGGTCGTTGGGCACGACGTCGGCCTGCCAGACATAGTTCGGCTCGATGTAGGCGATGTCCGCGTCGGCGGCATAACGCGCGACGGCCGTGGCGACCTTGTCGTCGGGCAGGCGCAGCAGGAGCGCGCCCGTGAACGTGAGTTCGGCCTTGACCTCGGCGCCGAGATCCGCCAGCACGGCCGACCGCTTGGCCGCCGCCGCTCCCGGCCTGAACTTCAGGATGATCTCGCCGGGTACCGTGGCCTGGCCGGCGGTCAGTGCCGAAGCAGCCGGAGCCAGGAATCCGAGTACGGTCAACATCACGACGAACGCGGTGATTCGCGCCGGGCGCAGCCTGCGGCAGGGCATCGTTGTCCTCCATCGGTTCCGGATTCATGACCGATACGGTTTGGCACGGCACGCCGGAGGCGCACCACGTGAGCGTAGCGATTTGAAAGTGATTGGTCAATCGACGTACGGCCCCGCGCCGCTGCCCGCGCTGGCCGCCGACGACCCCGCCCACCCGGTCGGCCCGGCGCAGCTGCTGGCGCAGCCGCCCCTGGACCCGGCCCGGCTGTGGCCGCGCGCCGGCCAGCGCCTGGAACTGCCCGGCGGCGATGCGGCCGCCTGGACCGTGACGGCCGCGCCCGGGGGCAGCCTCACCCTGCCGGCGGCGAGCGGCGCGGACCCGCGCTGGGCCGTGGCAGCGACCTACCTCACCTCGACGGCATTCACCGGCGGCAAGCTGACGATCCGCGGCACGCAGCCGTTCTCGGCCTGGCTGGACGGACAGAAGCTGGTCGATCGCGCACGGGCCGATTCCAGCGCCGCCGAGGTGACGGCCGACCTGAAGCTGACCCAGGGCAAGCACGCGCTGGTCGTGTACACGCTGAGCAACCCGGAGTCACAGGCCGCCTGGACGCTGGGTGCCTCGTTGGAGGCCGGCGACCCGACCGCTGTCGCGACCCTCGGTGCGCTCACCACGCCGGAACACCCCGTCCGCATCCGCGACTACCTGGACACGCAGGCGGTGTCCGGCGTCCAGCTGTCGGCCACCGGCGAACTGGTCGCGATCACGCTGCGGCGGCCCGAGGTGCCGAGCGACTCGGGCGAGACATGGGTCGAGATCAGGCGCGCCGCCGACGGCGCCCTGGTGCGCACGATCCGCGGCGATCATGCCGGTTCGTTCACCTGGGGCGCCAGCGGCCAGCGCTGCAGCTATGTCACGCAGCGCGACGGCAAGTCCACGCTGTGGCTCGATGACCTGGCGGGCGGGCCGGCGCGCGCGCTGCTGCGCGACGTGGAGCACTTCGGCGGGCACCGCTGGCTGCCCGGCGGCCGGGCCATCGTCTACACGCTGGACGAGGAGCGCGGCAAGGACCCCGAGGGCTTCAAGCGCCTGCGCGGGCTGACCGACCGCTGGGCCGGCGCGCGCAGCGTGGGCTCACTGCACCTGGTCACCGTGGCCGACGGGGTGACGCGCCGGTTGACCGCCGGCCGCTGGTCGTGCGAGGTCCAGGACGCGAGCGCCGACGGCAGCAAGCTGCTGTTCACGCGCACGATGCGCGACGACGCGAAGTTCCCCTTCAACGAGGATGAGCTGTACGAACTCGAACTGAACACGCTGGCGGCCGTGAAGGTGGTGTCGGTGCCGCGCGGCGTGGGCGCGCGCTACGGCCCGGGCACCGGCACGCTGGTGCTGCGGGCGGGTCCGTCGGCGTTCGACGGCGTGGGCCGCAACCTGCCGGACGGGCGCATCCCGAACGACTACGACGGCCAGCTCTTCACGCTCGACCGCGCCACGGGCAAGGTGGACCCCATCACCCGCGACTTCGCGCCCGCGATCGGCGACTTCGCCTGGTCGCCGCGTGCGGGCCGCCTCTTCGCGACGGCGACCGACACCACGGCCGTGGGCCTGTACGCCTGGGATCCCGCGAAGCGCGCCTGGGCGGCGCTGGCCACGCAGGTGGAGGCCGTCGGCAGCCTCGTGCTCTCGGCAGACGGCTCGCGCCTGGCCTGGTACGGCGAGGACTCGATGCGCCCCGAGCGCGTCTACACCCTCGACCTGGCCCGCAAGGGCGCGCGGCCGGCGCTGGTGGCCGAGCCGGCAGCCAACGAGCTGGCCGACGTGCAACTGGGCCGCCACGAGACGTGGGACTTCACGAGCGCAAGCGGCACGCGCATCCTCGGCGACGTCTACTACCCGCCCGAGTACACGCCCGGGACGAGCCGCAGCTGGCCATGCATCGTCTTCTACTACGGCGGCACCTCGCCCGTCTCGCGCGAGTACGGCGGGCGCTACCCGAAGAACCTCTGGGCTGCGCACGGCTACGTTGTCTACGTGCTGCAGCCGAGCGGGGCCACGGGCTTCGGGCAGGAATTCTCGTCGCGCCACGTGAACGACTGGGGCCTGACCACGGCCGACGAGATCATCGAGGGCACCGGGAAGTTCCTCGACGCGCACCCGTTCGTGGACCGCGACCGCGTCGGCTGCATCGGCGCCAGCTACGGCGGCTTCATGACGATGATGCTGGCGACGAAGACCGACCTCTTCGCCGCCGCCATCTCCCACGCGGGAATCAGCGCGCTGACCAGCTACTGGGGCGAGGGCTGGTGGGGCGTCGACTACAGCAGCGTGGCCACGTCCGGCAGCTACCCCTGGAACCGGCCCGACCTGTACGTCGGGCAGAGCCCCCTCTTCCATGCCGACCGCATCACCACGCCGCTGCTTCTGCTGCACGGGGCCGCCGACACCAACGTGCCGGTGGGCGAGAGCGAGCAGATGTACGCGGCGCTGCGGGTGCTGGGCAAGCCGGTCGAGTTCATCCGCGTGGACGGACAGAACCACTGGATCCTGAACTACCCGCAGCGTGTCGTCTGGATGGAGACCATCATCGCCTGGTTCGACCGGCAGCTGAAGGGCCAGCCGGCGTGGTGGGACGAACTGTACGGCGACGACAAAGCCGGCGGCGGCCGCTAGGCCCCTGGCGGGAGCCGGCCCTTGACAGGACGGCTCCCGTCACACCGTTTTGGGGCGAACCGCGCAGCCGGAAGGGACGGAAAGATGTCGCCGATCGGGGAATCCGCACACGCAGCCGGGCCGCGCCCCACGCGCGCTCCCTGGTATCCTTACGTGCTCTCGTTCTGTTCGGGCATGTCGATCATGGCGGTCGAACTGAGCGCCTCGCGCCTGGTGGCGCCGGTGTTCGGTACGTCGACCTACGTCTGGACCAACATCATCGGCGTGATCATGATCGCGCTGTCGATCGGCTACATGGTCGGCGGGCGGCTGGCCGACCGGAAGGGCGACCTGGCGCCCCTGCTCAAGCTGCTGCTGGGGGCCTGCGCCTGGCTCCTGGCGATGCCGTTCTTCGGTGTGCCGCTGTTGCGGGGGCTGGCGGGCGCGCTGACCGGGCTGGACTCGTCGTTCTCGTTCGTGTTCGTCGGCTCGCTGCTGGGCATCCTGGTACTCTTCGCGCCGCCCATCGTCGTGATGGGCATGACCAGCCCTTTCCTGGTGCGGGAACTGTCGCGGCAGGGCCAGGTGGGCGCCTCGGCGGGGCGCATCTTCGGCATCTCGACCATCGGCAGCGTGCTCGGAACGTTCCTGCCCGTGCTGGTGTTCATTCCCCTTCTGGGCACCGCCAAGACGATCCTGATCTTCGCCGGACTCCTGCTGGCCGTGGCGGCGCTGGGCCTGCGCCCCCGCCTGGCCGGCGCGGCGGGCGGCCTCATGGCCGCGACGTTGATCGTGCCGCTGCCCGCCGTGCGCGAGACGCCAGGCCTGGTCTACGCCACCGACTCGGCCTACCAGTACATCGAGGTCTTCGACCGCGGGCCCATGCGCCACCTGACCTACAACGACGCGCTCGGCTTCCAGACGGTGGCCAACCGCGCCGGCCCCCTCACCGGCCTCTACTACGACTACTACGCGCTGCTGCCGATGCTGCTGGACCGGCCGGCCGGCAGTGCGCTGGTGATCGGGCTCGGCGGCGGCATCATCGCCAACCAGTACGGGTACTTCCACCCCGGGCTGCGCGTGGACGGGGTCGAGATCGATCCCGAGGTGATCCGCATCGCGCGCGAGTACTTCGCGCTGGGCCCTGCAACGCGCGTTTTCGCGCAGGACGGCCGCATCTTTGCCGCCAAGTCGCGCGACAAGTACGACGTCGTGGTGGTCGACGCGTACACGAACCAGATCTACGTGCCGTTCCACCTGTCGACGCGCGAGTTCTTCCGCGAGCTGAAGGCCAGGTTGACCGAAGGCGGGCTGGTGGCGATGAACGTCTCCTCTGCCCGCGACGATGCGCCGCTGCTCACGGGAATCTGCGCCTCGCTGCAGGCCGAGTACGCCCACGTCTATCGCATGCGGGTGCCCGGCTCGAACGACTACATCGTGCTGGCCTCCGAGCAGGCGGTGGCGTTCGACCTGCCGGCGGCCGACTACGGCGATGTGATGGGACCGCTGGCCGAGCAGGTGAACCGCGGATTCGGCGTGGCGCCCGTCACCGCAGCGCGCCCGCTGACCGACGACTGGGCGCCGGTCGAGCACATGGTCGACTGGGAACTGCTGGCGCGGAAGGTGCGGCCGGCGGGCGCGCACGGGTCCTGAGCCGCGGGCAGCCGCTTCGAGTCAGGGAGGACCGCAGTGGGACGCGAGATCGAACGCAGGTTCCTGGTCACGGGCGCCGGTTACCGGACGGGCGGCCCCGGCGCGCGGCTGCGCCAGGGCTATCTCAGCACGGACCCGCAGCGGGTGGTACGCGTGCGCCTCGAAGGCGAGGCGGCGCGCCTGACGATCAAGGGCCCGGCGGCGGGCGCCACCCGGGCCGAGTACGAGTACGCCATCCCCGTTGCCGACGCCGTCGAACTGCTGGCCCTCTGCGAACAGCCGCTCCTGGACAAGACCCGCTACCGCGTGGCCTGCGACGGGCTCACCTGGGAAGTGGACGAGTTCCACGGCCGCAACCAGGGCCTGGTCGTGGCCGAGGTCGAACTGGCGGCGGCCGACCAGCCCGTGACCCTGCCGGACTGGGTCGGCGCCGAGATCACCGGCGACCACCGCTACGCCAACAGCAGCCTCGTCGCCCGGCCCTTCGCCGACTGGTAGCGCCCGATCCCAGAGCGCCCTTGCCTGACTCCTGCAAGCTGGTATTGTTGACCGACCGTTTTCGGACCTGGTCGCGAACCGCCGGGGAGACGCCTCATGCCGCTGTTCAACAAGTCCACGCAGGTCCTGACGAGCCAGATCGAGGGCTTCCTCGATGCGGTGGCTGAAGGCGGGCTCGTGTTCCGCGCCGGTGTCCACGCCTATCTCGATGGCGATCTCGAGCAGTTCGAGAGCCGCATCAAGACCATCAGCGACCTCGAGCACAAGGCCGACGACCTGAGCAAGGCCGTCGAGGTGCATCTGTACCGTCACTCGCTCATTCCCGAGCACAGGGGCGATGTGCTGGGACTGCTCGAGACCACCGACACGATCATCGACACGGCCAAGACCGGCCTGTTCCAGTTCTCGGTGGAGCGACCGGTGATCCCGGCCCAGTATGCGCCCGGCTTCGCGCGCCTCGTCGATGCCAGCAACGAGGCGATGCAGGCGCTGGTCATCGCCGCCCGCACCTTCTTCCGCGACCCCGAGGCCATCAAGGACCACCTGTTCAAGGTGGCCCACTACGAGCACGAGGCCGACGCCATCAGCGATGCCTTGAAGCGGAGCATCTTCGCCAGCGACATGGAGCTGGCCCACAAGGTCCACCTGCGCTACTTCGCGCTGAACCTGGAGAAGGTCTCCGACAAGGCGAAGGAAGTCGCCGATCGCCTGGCGATCTACGCGATCAAGCGGAGCCTCTGAGATGGAAGTGATCTTCTTCCTCTCGAGCGGCCTGTTCCTGGGCTGGTCGCTGGGGGCCAACGACGCGGCGAACGTGTTCGGCACCGCCGTGGGCACGCGCATGGTGAAGTTCCGCACCGCAGCCCTGGTCTGCTCGGTCTTCATCATCCTCGGCGCCGTGATCAGCGGCGCCGGCGCAGCCCACACGCTGGGCCGCCTGGGCGCCGTCAACGCCCTGCCGGGTGCGTTCACCGTCGCCCTGGCCGCCGGGTTGACGACCTGGTGGATGACGCGCCTGAACCTCCCGGTCTCCACCTCGCAGGCCATCGTCGGCGCCATCATCGGCTGGAATTTCTACGCCGATACCGTGACCGACACGCGGTCGCTGGGCAGCATCGTCACCACCTGGGTCGCCTGTCCGCTGCTGGCCGCCGCGGTGGCTGCGCTCCTGTACCTGGCGGCACGCCGGTTCATCGCGCGCCGGCGCCCCCATCTCCTGTCCCTCGACGCCTGGACGCGCGTGGGCCTGCTGGTCGCCGGCGCCTTCGGTTCGTACAGCCTGGGCGCCAACAACATCGCCAACGTCATGGGCGTGTTCGTGCCCGACAACCCGTTCCCCGACTTCACCGTGCTCGGCCTGACGATCAGCGGCGCGCAGCTGCTCTTCGCGCTGGGCGGGCTGGCCATCGCCGTGGGCGTGTTCACCTTCTCGGAGCGCGTCATGAAGACGGTCGGCGGCGGACTCCTGCGGCTGTCGCCGGTGGCGGCGCTGGTGGTGGTGCTGGCCCATTCGATCACGCTGTTCCTCTTCGCCTCCGAGGGGCTCGAGCACGTCCTGGCCAGTGTCGGCCTGCCCACGTTCCCGCTGGTGCCCGTCAGCAGCAGCCAGGCCGTGATCGGGGCGATCATCGGCATCGGGCTGCTCAAGGGCGGCAAGGACATCCGCTACGGGGTCCTGGGCGAGATCTCGCTGGGCTGGGCGGCCACGCCGGTGCTGGCCGGCCTGATGTCGTTCGGCCTGCTGTTCGTCGTCGAGAACGTGTTCGACCGGCACGTGAGCCACGATGTGACGTACCGCATCGATGCTGCCGTCATCGCCGACCTGAACACCACCGGCATCGATGATCCCGGCCTGCTGCGCCTGCAGAACCGCGACCGCGCCAACAGCGAACGCCTGCAGCACGACCTGAAGAAGGCCACGCGGCTCGATGACTCGCAGATCCTCGACGTCATCGCGAGGGCGAAGCTGGGGAACTGGCACGTCGACCCTGCGCTCGTCTCGCGGGAACGGGACCGGGACTGGTTCAGCGACGGTCAGATGCAGGCCATCAGGTTCCTGGCCGGTCGCAGCTACGAACGCAGCTGGGCCCTGCGCCACGACCTGGCGACGGCCTCGCCGGAATGGCGCCCGCGTGCGGCCTCGAAGCAGAACAAGCTCTACAACAAGGAACTCGAACTGAAGCTGGAGTACCTCGAGCAGGTGTTCAGCGTGAGGGAGCGCGATCCCGACCAGGAAGAGGAGCTGCCCGAGCCGGCCGCGACAGGTCCGGTAACCGCGCCGGCGGACACAACCGCCGCGCCCGTCAGCGCCCCCCGCTGACCGGACCGCCGCGCCGGGCCACCGCATCGGCGTAGAGACGCTCGAGGTCCTTCGCCATCCGTTCCGCGGTGAAGTGCGCCAGCACGCGTGCACGGCCGGCAGCGCCCATCCGCGCGCGAAGACCGGCGTCTTCGAGCAGGCGGGCCGTCGCGACCGCAAGCCGCTCGCCGTCGCGTGGCGGCACCATCAGGCCCGTGATCCCCTCCTCGACGATGTCCAGCACGCCGTCGCAATCGGCAGAGACGGTGGGCAGGCCGGTGGCCATCGCCTCGATGAGCGCCAGCCCGAACGCCTCGTTGTGCGAAGGGAACGCGAACACGTCCATGGCGGCCAGCAGGTCGGGCACGTCGGGCCGGAAGCCGGTCACCTTGACGCGCTCCGCCAGCCCGGCGGTCGCAATGCCGTCGAGGATGGCCCGGCCCTCGTCCTCCTCGCCGCGCGTCGCCTCGCCTACGACCAGGAACCGTGCCCGCGGGTGGGTGCCGGCCAGCCGCGCCGCCATCTCGAGGAATTCACGGTGGCCCTTCGACGGCGTCACGCGCCCGACGATCCCCACGACCAGGTCATCATCGGTGTAGCCCAGTTCGGCCCGCAGCCGCACGCGTGTCGCCGGATCCGGCCGAAAGCGCCCCGGGTCGATGCCGTTGTGGATGGTGACGACCTTGCGCGGATCGATGGGATGCATGGCGATGAAGTTGCCGTGGATGACGTCGCTGATGGCGATCACGTGGTCGACGCGACGGTACAGGGCGTAGTGCACCCACAACCGCTTGCCCGCCAGCACGCCGACATGCTTGTGCAGCACCAGCGGCACCCGCCGGTGCAGCGCCAGCGCCGGCACCAGCGTGAAGAGGTCGCGCGACCAGTCGCAATGCACGAGGTCGATCTTCCGGCGGCCGATGAGTCGCGACAGCCGCCATGCGTGCCGCGGATGGACCTTCCCCCACAGGTCGGCCGTCTCGGGCGCGAAACCCTCGGCCCGCAGGCGTTCCTCGATGGGCGAACCGGGCGCGCAGAGCGGCACCACGGCATGGCCGCGCGCGCGCAGCCGCACGCTGGTCTGCACCAGGCTCATTTCCATGCCGCCCCAGGCGCGGCTCGTGCAGGCAGTGAGGATGGTCAGCGGCATGCCGGGTCCGGTCGGTGTTGGGGGATGGGCCGGCCGGGTCAGGCACCCGACACCGGTAGGCGAAGCTAGCACGGGACCGCAGGCCGGGCAACGCGGACGCTCGCCGGGCCCGACGGCGCGCGTCGCCACTGGACGCCGCGACCGAACGGCGCGACCATGCCTGTGGGTCAGGGAGCTGCGGGCGCGCGGCAGGGAGACCACGGGAGGCGTGATGACCGACGACATCCTGAGATTGGAAGCCGTGACAATGTCCTGGGACAACGGGGACAGCGCCGGGCGCACCGTCCTGGACGGTGCCGACCTGCGCCTGGCCCGCGGCGAGGCGGTGTCACTGGTCGGGCGCAGCGGCAGCGGCAAGTCCACGCTGCTGCACGTGGCTGCGGGCATTGCCGTGCCGACGAGCGGCCGCGTCACGCTGGCCGGACACGACCTGACCGGCAGCGGCGAGGAAGTGCGCACGCGCCTTCGCCGCGACCATGTCGGCCTGGTCTTCCAGTTCTTCCACCTGCTGCCCCACCTCAGCCTGCGCGAGAACGTGGCGGTGCCCGCCTGGATCGCCGGCGACGACCGTGCCCGCACGCGCGAACGCGTCGACCGCCTGCTGGCGCGCGTGGGCCTGCTCGACCGCGCCGGCGACCCGGTGGGCCGCCTGTCAGGCGGCGAGCAGCAGCGCGTGGCGCTGTGCCGCGCCCTGTTGCGCGCGCCGGCGTTGGTGCTGGCCGACGAACCGACCGGCAGCCTCGACGACCGCACCGGCAGCGAGGTGATGGACCTGCTGCTCGACCTCACGCGCCAGGAAGGCGGCTCCCTCCTCTACGTCACCCATTCGCGCGAACTGGCGGCGCGCGCCGACCGCAGCCTGCGCCTTGTCGACGGGCGCCTGCAGGCGGAGGCCGCCGCGTGACCGGATACCTGTGGCGCGGCCTGGCCCGGCACCTGCGTCAATCGCGCACGCTGCTGGGACTGACGGTGCTCGGCGTGGCGCTGGGCGTCGCCTCGGTGGTGGCCATCCAGACGCTGAACCAGGGTTCGTTGCGCGCCTTCGACGGCAGCGTGCGCGCCATCAGCGGGCAGGCCGACCTGACGGTCACGGGCGTGCTGCCGTTCCTCGACGAGCAGCTGCTGCTGCCCGTGCTGGGCGACGCCGATGTGGACGGCGCCTGGCCGCTGATCCGCGCCAACGTCGCTGTCAGCGGGCGCCCCGACCTGAACCTCGACGTGGTCGGCTTCGACATCTTCGCGCCGGTGCGTTATCCGCTGCAGGACGCCGCGGCAGCCCGGGATGATCCCGAGCCAAGGATGATCCGATCCCAACCGTCGCCTCGGCGAAGCCCTCGCGGTACCGGGCTGGGTCGCCGTCACGCCGGAACTGGCGGCGGCCGAGGGCTGGGCCGTGGGCGACTCCGTCATGGTCAGCAGCGGCAGCCGCGCCGTGCGGCTGGTCATCGGCGCCCTGGTCGACTTCCGGCGCTTCGAACCGCTGGCGCCGCGTCGCCTGGCCGTCATGGACATCGCGCAGGCGCAGGAACTGTTCGGGCGGCCGGGGAAGATCCAGCAGGTGGACATCGTGCTGCGCAAGGGCGCCGACCCGGCTGCGGTGGCGGCGCGGCTGCAGGAGCGCCTGGGCGCCGGTGTGCGCGTGCAGACGCCGGAGCAGCGGCGCCAGGACGCCTCCGGCCTGCTGGCGGCCTTCCGCCTCAACCTGACGGCGCTCAGCCTGATCAGTGTGTTCGTGGGCGTGTTCCTGGTGCTGACCACGGTCCAGGCTTCGCTGGTGCGCCGGCGGCGCGAGTTCGGCGTGCTGCGCTCGCTGGGCGCCACCCGGGCCCAGGTGCTGTGGCTGGTGCTGGGCGAGTCGGCGGCGCTCGGCGTGCTGGGCACCGCGCTCGGCATCCCCCTCGGCTGGCTGGCCGCGCGGCACAACCTGCAGACGGTCAGCGCGACGTTGACGAGCATCTACGTGACCGAAGGCATCGACAAGCTGGTACTGCCGCCGGCCGTGATCGCCCTTGGCGCGGCGGTCGGCCTTCTCGGCGCGCTCGGCGGCACGCTGTTGCCGGCCTGGGACCTGGCGCGGCGCGACCCGCTGCGGCTGCTGTCGCCCCTGGTGCTGCACGAGGGCGCGGGGCGCGGCGCCGGGCGACTGGCGCTCCTCGCTGCGGCCCTGGCAGCCGCGGGCACGCTGTGGTTCGCGGCCTGGGGCCATTCCCTGCGCATGGGCGGCTTCGTCTACGGCTTCGTGATGATGCTGGCGCTGCCGCCGCTGGTGCCGCTGGTCGTGCGGACGATATGCGCCGGCGCGCGCCCGTCGCGATTCGGGCTGGCCCTGAGCCTGCGCAACCTGCTGGCCCGCCTGCAGACGACGAGCTTCGCGGTGGCCGCGCTGGCGGTCACCGTCAGCATGATGTTCGGCATCACCATCCTGGTGGGCAGTTTCCGCGAGACGCTGGTCACCTGGCTGGACGTGACCATTCGCGCCGACATCTACATCAGCAGCGAGTCCTGGCAGCGAACCGGCAACGACGCCTTCCTCGAGGATGACGTCCTGGCCACGCTGCGCGACTGGCCCGGCGTGGTGTCGCTGGAGGAACAGAGGCGGCTGCGCGTGGGCACGGTGGGCGGCCGCCCCGTGTGGCTGAACGGACTGCGCATGACCGACCGGCCGCTGCCCGGCGTGCCGCAGGCCGACATGGCCGGACGACTGCCGCTGCTGGCCGGCACGCCGCAGGCGGCGGTGGCGGGACTCCGCGCGGGCGGCGTGCTCATCGGCGAGCCGTTGTCGCGCAAGGACGGGTTGACCGTGGGCGACACGCTGCGGCTGGCCGGACCGCGCGGGCCGGTGGCGCTGCCCGTTTGCGGCGTGACCTACGACTACACCAGCGAAGGCGGCACCGCCTTCGTGTCGATGGACGTGCTGGGCGAGCGCTTCGACGCCGCCCCGCCCAACAATGCAGCCGTGTTCCTGGCACCGGGCAGCGATGTCGAAGGCACGGTCGATGCGCTGCAGCGCGCCTTTGCCGACCGCCCGCTGGTGATCCGCAGCAACCGCACGTTGCGCAGCGAGGTGCTGGCGATCTTCGACCAGACCTTCGCCGTCACGCGCACGCTGCAGGGCATGGCCCTGCTGATCGCAGCCTTGGGCGTCTCGGTGACGCTGCTCATCCAGGCGCATGAGCGCGCGGGCGAACTGGCGCTGCTGCGCGCGCTCGGCGCCACGCGCCGCCAGGTCTTCGGCCTCTTCCTCGGCGAAGGCGCGGCTATGGGCGCACTCGGGCTGCTGCTGGGCCTGTTCGGCGGGCTCGGCCTGGCGGCGCTACTAATCCTGGTGATCAACCGCACGTGGTTCGGCTGGACGATCCGCCCGGCCTGGCCGGGCCAGGAACTGGCCGTGCAGGCCCTGGTGGTGATGTCGGTCGCGGCACTGGCGGCGATGTACCCCGCCTCGCGCGCCAGGCTGGCGCAGCCGGGACAACTGACACGGGACGACCTGTGAGGTGCAGATGAGGCGGCAGTCGAATACACGGTCGGCACGACGCTGTGCGGCCTGGTGCCTGGTGCTCGCCCTGGCGACCACGGGCGCGGCAGCAGTGGTCGCGGAGCCCGGTCCGCACCGGCGGCGCCGCCCGCGGCCGACGGTTGGCTGCGTGCACAGCCCGGCTACGCCTGGTCGTTCCCGCGCGACCACTATGCGCACCCCGGTTACCGCACCGAATGGTGGTACCTGACCGGGCACCTGCAGCCGCTCGACGCACCGGCCGGCAGCGAGCCCGTCGCGTTCCAGTTCACGCTGTTCCGCGTCGGCCTGGCCGTGGGCCTGCCGGCGAACGGCACCTCGGCCTGGCGTGCCGACAACCTCGTGATGGGGCATGCCGCCGTGACCGACGCCGCCGCCGGTCGCCACACTTTCAGTGAAACACTCTGGCGCGCGGCGGCCGGCCTCGGCGGCTTCGGCGCGCCGGGTGACACGACGCTGGCCTGGTGCCTGTCGCCGCCGGGCACGCCCGGGACGTGGTCGATCGCGCTGGTGGATGAGGCGTTCACCGTGCAGGCCCGCGACGACCGCCGCGACCTCGGGTTCTCGTTGCGCTGCGCCAGCCCCACCCCGCCCGTGCTGCAGGGCCCCGGCGGCTTCAGCCCCAAGGATGCGGGCGGCCAGGCGGGCAGTCTCTACTACAGCCTGCCGCGCCTGTCGGTCACAGGCGCATTGCGCCGCGACGGCCGCGACGTTGCCGTCACCGGAGAGGCCTGGCTCGACCGCGAGATCTTCACCTCCACGCTCGGCGCCGGGCAGACGGGCTGGGACTGGGTCAGCCTGCAACTGGCTGACGGCCGGAACCTGATGCTCTACCGGCTGCGCGCGGCCAACGGCAGCATCGACTTCGCGCTCGGTTCCCTGTCCGACGCCGGCGGCACTGTCACGGCGTTGCCGCTCGGGTCGTGGTCGCTTGAGCCGCTGCGGAGCTGGACCAGCGCTGCGACCGGCGCAACCTATCCCGTGGACTGGCGGCTGCGCGTGCCCGACGCCGCGCTCGATGTGGAACTGCGCGCCGTGCTCGACGACCAGGAGAACGTCTCGACGCGCACCGGGGTCCACTACTGGGAGGGCGGCGTGCGGGTGGTCGTGCCGGCAGGGGTGCCGGGAACCGGCGCCGCACAGGGGCGCGGGTTCGTCGAACTGACGGGCTACGGGGAAGGCAGCCGACCTCCGGTCTGAGCCGGTGCCCCCCTTGTCGTTCGCTCCCATTGTTGTTAAAATGCCAACAGGTGCCGGGCACGCCGGGCGCCTGGCCCGCCGCGCACCCGGCCTCCTCGAACAGGGAGGCACGTCATGCGATTTTCCGTCACCGAGAAACTCATCCAGCGCCAGATCAACCACTGGAGCCGCCTGCGCGAAGTGCTTCGCGAGCAGGGGCCCGCGATCGAGACCGGGCCGGGCCCGGTCATCACCATCTCGCGCCTGGCCGGCAGCGGCGGGCGCACCCTGGCGGCCGGACTCGCCGACAGGCTGGGCCTGACCGTCCACGACCACTCCATCGTCGAGCGGATTGCACGCGCGCGGAAGCTGAGCCCCGAACTGGTGGCGCTGCTCGACGAGCAGGACATTCGCCAGAGCGACCTGTGGGTGCGCGGCGTGCTCGAGAACCGGCTGTTCCTCAAGGAGCAGTACCTGCAGGCGTTGACCGAGACCATCGAGGGCATGGCCGCCGCGGGCAATGCCGTCATCCTTGGGCGTGGCGCCGGACATGTCCTTGGTCACCGCGCCACGCTCCGGGTGCGGCTCGTGGCGAGCCGGGCGACGCGTCAAGGCCGGCTGCAGGAGCAGTTGGGCCTGAGTCGCGCCGAGGCACGCGCGCTGCTGGACGACACCGATCGCGGGCGCGAAGCCTATGTGCGCAAGCTGTTCGGCGCGGACCCGCTGGATGCGTCGGGCTACGACCTGTTGCTCAACACCGACCGGCTCGGCGCGGCCGAGGTGCTTGAAGTGACGCTCGTCGCGCTGATCGGCGCGGCGCGACGCGAACAGGTGCAGATGAGCGGGTCGGCCTGACCGACCGATCAGGACCCGCCAGGCTCGAGCGTCAACACATGGCGCGCCGGTCCTGCCAGCAACGGCGTGGGACGTCCCTGCGCCCAGTCGTCGTGGCCGGCGAGGAAGAACGGCGACAGGGGATGCCCGCCCTGCCCGCCGGGCATGTGGAACAGCGCGTCCTTCTCGCGGCCGGGCGAGACGACCAGGCGCTCACTGGCGCCGCTCGACGGATGCTGCACGCGCGGCAGGTTCGAGTCGCCAGGCAACGGCTGCGCGGGCGCCGCCAGCCAGCGGCGCAGCTGCGGCAGCACCGCCGCGAACGGATGCTCGATGGCCGCGGTGTTGCGCGCTCCCCAGGTCCAGGCCGCTTCCGGTTGCCCGGTTGCCTCGAGGCGGACCATGGCCGTGTCGACGGCGGCTGCGATCACCTGGTCCCAGTCGCGATGGGGCGCCGGCAACAGGTGCAGCGGACGCTTCTCCAGTAGTTCGCGGGCGACCGAGGCGCGCAACGGCAGGTCGCGCGCGTCGAAGCCCGGGCCCGCCGCAATGCAGGGCGCCACGAGCGGCGCCAGCACGAGATCGACCAGCGCACCGCTGAACGCCCGCACCACGCGATAGCCCACCGAGCCGACCGAGGCGCGGCCGTCCCAGCCGTCGACGGCCAGGCGTGCGAAGCGCGCGCGCTGCGCGGCCACGTCCGCATCGGCGTCCGCAGGCAGGCGGCCGAGCGCCGCCAGCGCCAGTCCCCGCCAGTACTCCTGGAACACCGCGCGATCATCGAGCTGCACGGCGAGCATGTCCGCTTCCGCCGGCTTGTCCAGTGCGCGCAGGTTGTCGCGGATCTGCGCGGCGCGCGCGCCGAGCCCGTAGCCGCCGTCACCAATCAGCTGCAGCTCCTCGCCCGTGGCCACGCGATTGTTGGCCGTCCACAGCCGGCCTTCGGCCGGGTCAACGAGGCGCGGATGCCTTGACGGCTCCAGCCAGCCGTCCCAGCGGCAGGAACCGTCGGCCCACGACACGGGCCAGCGCCCGCTCCAGCCCACGCGATGCGGGAGGCGGCCGGCGATGGTCCACGCGATGCGGCCGCCGCTGTCGGCACAGACCAGGTTCTGCCCGGGCATGCCCAGGCGCGGCGCCAGGTCGATGACGTCGTCGACCGTCGCCGCATCGGCCATGCGCAGCAGCTCGAGGTTCATCGCGCCCGGATCGTGCGCCGCCCAGCGCAGCACCAGCGGCCGACCGGCCGTGTCCCGCGACCAGACAGGACCCCAGCGCGATTCCAGGACGCGCAACGTATCGGGCGCTGCCCCCGCCACCCGGATGACCTCGTCGTACAGCACCAGGCGGTCCCAGCCGCCGGGGACGCGGTAGCGCACGGTGTCGGCCTCATCGGTCTCGAGTACGATCAGGTCCAGCCAGTCGCCGTAGGCGTTGGTGAAGCCCCACGCCACACGGCCGTTGCTGCCCGCGACGATGCCTGGCACGCCGGGCAACGTGACCCCCACGACCATGGGCGCGCTGTCGCCGCCCGGCGCCTCCCGCAGTTCGGCGCGGTACCAGATGTTCGGCAGGGCGTGGCCCAGGTGCATGTCGTTGGCCAGGAGCGCGCCGCCGTGCCGCGTCAGGCTGCCGGCCACCGCCCAGTTGTTGCTGCCCGCGGTGTCCTGCGGCGGCGGCATGTCGTTCACCAGCAGCGCGGCCTGCGTCACGGACGCCGGCGCGCCCGAGCGGTCCATCGCTGCAGGCACGGGCGGAAGTGCAGGCCCGGAATCGGACAGGGCGGCATCCCAGTGCCCGACCTCCGGCAGCAGGAAAGCCGCCAGTTCGGGCGAGAGTGTCTGCCGCACGCGACCGGCGGCCTGGTCCAGGTCGGCGGTGTAGAGGCCGAGGTCCATGTACATCGCGGCCACGACGAGCAGCGAGTCGAGGGGTCGCCAGGGCCGCGGCTGCTGACGCAGCAGGAGGTACTCCGGCGACCGGGTGCGCAGGGCGCCCACGCCGGCATTCACCCCGGCGGCGTACGCCTCGAGCAGCGCCCGCGACGGCTCGTCCATCGCGAGCAGCGAAGCCTCGAGCCGGGTGCGGAAGCGATGGCGGCGCGTGTCGCGGTCCGTGCGCAGCAGCGCCGGCCCGAGCAGCTCGGCCAATTCCCCGGCGGCCGCGCGGCGCAGCAGGTCCATCTGGAAGAAGCGCTCCTGGCCGTGCAGGAAGCCGAGGGCCCGGGCCGCATCGGGACGGCTCGCCGCCGTCAGGCGCGGAACACCGAGTTCGTCGCGCTCCACGGACACCTCGGCGCCAAGACCCGGCAGTTCGCGACGGCCGTCGAGGCGAGCCAGGCTGCCGCGCAGCAGGAAGACACCGGCAAGTGCCGCGACCAGCGCCAGGGCCGCCAGCACTCCCGCGAGGACGAGTCCACCACGCACCAGCCTGCGCCGCATTGCACATCCTTCCCGACCGGGTACCGGGTCTCGTCGCCGTGACCGCCGGCGACACTAGCATGCCGGCCGGCCGCGCGCGCCCCGAGAACAACCCGACAGGAAAAAGGGCCCGGGAGAAGCCCGGGCCCTTCGAATCGCGGAAGCTCAGCGCACGAGGGCCAGACGGTAGGTCAGCGTCTGCCCGCCCGCGCGCAGGCGCGCCACGTAGATTCCGGTGGCCACCGGCAACCCGCCGTCGTCGCGGCCATCCCAGGTCGACTCATGGGGGCCGGCCCCGAGCGACGCGCGAACCAGGCTGCGGACGTGCGCCCCGTCGAGCGTGTAGACATCCAGCCGTGCGTCGGCAGCTGCGGCCAGGGCGAAGACGATGGTCGTGCGCGGATTGAACGGATTGGGCCGTGCCGTCAGGTTCCAGTTGCGGACCGGCGTCGGCTCACCGGTGGCCGAGGCCGCCAGGAGAAGCGCCGACGGGCCTTCGTTGCCGGCGAAGTCGGTGGCCGTCACCAGGAAATAGGCGCGTCCCTGCGCGCCGGCGGCCAGGGCAAGGGCCGTGGTGCGTCCGACCAGAACAGCCGAACCGTCGAGGGCCGGGAAGTCCGAGGCGTAGACCGAGTAGTAGTCGAAGTCCGCCGCCGCCGAGGGCGCCCACGAAAGCACGCCGCCGGCCAGGGCCAGCCCGGCCGGGGCCGACGGGGCCAGGTTGTCGACCGACCAGCCCGAATCGGGCGCCGAATCGAAGAAGACGTACGGCGAGGCCGTGGCCGCGCGCACGAGGAACACCGACCAGTGCTGCCCGTCGGCGATGGTGGAATCGGCAAGTGTTGGGACCACCAGGCTGTAGATGTTCTCGCCGTGGGCGGGCGCGCTCCCGACGTAGTCCCAGCCGTCGAGCAGCGCCGCGGCGGCGCCGGGGTCAGCGGGCGGGTTCACGCCCTTCAGGGCGTCAGCGCGGCGGTAGACCTCGTACGAGGTGATCGGCGTCGCGGCCCCGGGCGCATCCTGGGCCGAGCGCGCGAAACGCACACGCACGCTCCGCCCCTGGTCCCGGGCGATGTCGGCGACCGAGATGATCGCCGGCTCACCCGGCTCAGGCGTGTTCGTGCCCATCACCGCGCGGATGATCCAGTCGCCGGTGATGCCGAAGAGCGCGGCGTCCGCCCAGCCGAATCCCATCACGTCCATGAAATTGCGCCCGGCCGTGATGCCGTCACCGTCGCGCGCGACCGATGGCGTACCGTCGTGCTGGAACTCGATGCCCACGCGGAACGGCCCGCCCACCGTCAACGCCGCCGCCGAGAGGTCGAGTTCCTGGAGGGCATTGTCGGCAGCGGTGACCTCGAAGTCGCCGCTGTACAGCTCGACGCCGGGGGCAGCAGCGCCCGTCGGGTCGTCCCAGATGCGCAGCGTGACAGTGCGCGTTCCGGCGGCGCCGCCGAAGAGGAAGCGCACCGCACTGACCTGCTGCGGAAACGTGCCGGTGGGCAGCAGGCGCGCGGCCGCTGTTTCTCCGGCCACGAAGCCGCCCTGGAAGCCGGCCGGCTGGCCGGGCACGAACGAGTCGTTCTGCACGACCGGGCCGCCGCCGCCGCCGCCGAGCGGCTGCACGCCGGTGCGGATGATCCAGTCGCCGGTCACGCCCAGCACCGCGGCGTCGAACCAGCCGAGTCCCTGCGCCTCGATGAAATTGCGCGCCGCGGTGATGCCGTTGCCGTCGCGCGCGACCGAGGGCGCGCCGCTGTGCTGGAACTCGATGCCCACGCGGAACGGGCCGCCCACCTGCAGGTTCGCGGTCGAGAGGTCGATCTCCTGCATCGCGGTATCGGAGCCCGTCAGCTCGAAGTCGCCGCTGTAGAGCTCGGTACCGGGCGCGGCGGCGCCGCCGCTGTCGTCCCAGATGCGGAGCGTCACGACCCGGGTCGTGGTCGCGCCCCCGAACAGGAACTGCACGCGGGTGACGGACATCGGGAAGGGTCCGGGCGGCGACAGGCGCACGGCCGCGATTTCGCCGGCCACGAACCCGCCCTGGAAGGCGGCCGACTGGCCGTCGACGAAGGCGTCGTTCTGCAGGACGGTCTCTTGCCCCTGCGCAGCCGCAGCGGCCAGCAGCAGGCAAATGGTCGACAGGAACGCCCGGTCGGGGCGGCGCAGCCGAAACATGGTGATACCTCCGGGCGGGGTACGGCGTTCCCGCGGCACCGGAAAGGCATCCGCGATCGTCTTGATTCTACCCTACGGAGGGAACCGCCGTCAATCCGGCCGCCGCCGCTATTTCACCACCACGCTAACCAGCTTGCCGGGCACGCAGATCACCTTCACGATCTGCTTGCCGTCGGTCCACTGGCGCACCTTGGCGCTGGCCAGGGCCAGTTCCTTCACCTGCTCGGGATCGGCATCGGCCGCCACCTGCAACTGGTCGCGCAGCTTGCCGTTGACCTGCACCACCACCGTCACCGTGTCGCTGACCAGCCACTGCGGGTCGGCAACGGGCCAGGGCTCGTACATCAGCGAACGTTCGTGGCCGAGCCGCGACCAGAGTTCCTCGGCCAGGTGCGGCGCGTACGGCGCCAGCAGCAGGACGAACGTCTCGAGCGCCGCGCGCGGCCGGCTCTCCCGCGCGTTCATCTCGTTGGTGAAGATCATCATCTGGCTGATCGCGGTGTTGAAGCGCAGGTCCTCGGTCATCTGCGTGACCTGGTCGATGCACTTGTGCAACGCGCGCTGGGCGTCGTCGTCCACCGGGCCGTCGACGACAGCCGGCAGGAAGCGGTCCTCCTCGTCGAAGAACAGGCGCCAGACGCGGTCGAGGAACCGGTGCACACCCTCAATGCCGGTCGTCGACCACGGCTTGTCGCGCTCGAGCGGCCCGAGGAACATCAGGAACAGGCGCAGGCTGTCGGCGCCGTGCACGCGGATGACGTCATCGGGGTTGACGACGTTGCCGCGGCTCTTGCTCATCTTCTCGCTGTTCTCGCCCAGGATCATGCCCTGGTTGCGCAGCTTGCGGAACGGCTCGGTGGTCGTGACCAGGCCCAGGTCGTAGAGCACCTTGTGCCAGAAGCGCGCGTAGAGAAGGTGCAGCACGGCATGCTCGGTGCCGCCGAGGTACAGGTCGACCGGCATCCAGTACTGTTCCTTGTCCTTCGCCCACGCCTCGTGGTCGTTGCGCGGGTCGAGGAAACGCAGGTAGTACCAGCACGAGCCCGCCCACTGCGGCATCGTGTTGCTCTCGCGGCGTGCGCGCTGGCCGCTGCGCCCGTCGTCGACGTTCATCCACTCGTCGATGATCGCGAGCGGGCCCTCGCCGGTGCCGGCCGGTTCGTACTTGCCGACTTCGGGCAGCATCAGCGGCAGTTCGTCGGCGTCGAGCAGGCGGACGGTGCCGTCGGCAAGCTTGAGCAGCGGGAACGGTTCGCCCCAGTAGCGCTGCCGGCTGAAGAGCCAGTCGCGCAGCTTGAAGTTCACCTTGCGTTCGCCCAGGCCCTTCTCCACCAGCCAGTCGATCATGCGGGCCTTGGCGTCGTCGACGACGAGACCGTCAAGGAAATCGCTGTTGATCGCGGGTCCGTCGCCGGTCCAGGCCTTGCCGTCGAAGCCGGCAGCCGGCTGCACGGTCCGCAGGATCGGCAGGTCGAAGGCTTCGGCGAACTCCCAGTCACGCTCGTCCTGGCCGGGGACGGCCATGATGGCGCCGGTGCCGTAGCCCATCATCACGTAGTCGGCAATCCACACCGGGATGTCGGCGCCGTTGGCCGGGTTGCGGCAGTAGGCGCCGCTGAAGACGCCGGTCTTCTTCTTCGCTGCCTGGCGATCGCGGTCGCTGCGCCGGCGGGCCTCGTCCACGTACGCCTCGACGGCAGCACTCCGGTCCGGCGTTGTCAGTTCGCGAACCCACGGGTGCTCGGGGCTGATCACCATGTAGGTGGCGCCGAACATCGTGTCCGGGCGCGTGGTGAAGATGCGCAGCGCGCGATCGTGGCCGACGACGGGAAAATCGACCTCGGCGCCCTCGCTGCGGCCGATCCAGTTGCGCTGCAGGTCCTTGATCGAGTCGGGCCAGTCCAGTCCGTCGAGGTCGGCCAGCAGCCGCTCGGCGTAGGCGGTGATGCGCAGCATCCACTGCTTCATCGGCCGGCGTTCGACCGGGTGCCCGCCCACCTCGCTGCGCCCGTCGATGACTTCCTCGTTCGCCAGCACGGTTCCCAGCGCCGGGCACCAGTTGACGGAAACTTCCGCCTCGTAGGCCAGGCCCTGCTTGTAGAGAAGGGTGAAGATCCACTGCGTCCAGCGGTAGTAGCCGGGATGCGAGGTGGCCACCTCGCGGTCCCAGTCGTAGCTGAAGCCGAACAGCTTCAACTGGCGACGGAAGTTGTCGATGTTCGCGCGCGTGGTCACGGCCGGGTGCGTGCCCGTCTTCATCGCGTGGTTCTCGGCCGGCAGCCCGAAGCTGTCCCAACCCATCGGGTGCAGCACGTTGAATCCGCGCATGCGCTTGTAGCGGGCCAGGATGTCGGTGGCCGTGTAGCCTTCCGGATGCCCCACGTGCAGGCCGGAGCCCGAGGGGTAGGGGAACATGTCCAGCACGTAGTATTTGGGGCGGTCCCCGGCGCCGGGCGAAGCCGGGTCGGCGGCGCGGAACAGGTCGTGGTCGGCCCAGTGCTGCTGCCAGTGGGGCTCGATCCGGGAAGGGTCGTACGACATCGCGATCCTCGGGGTGCGGGGAGGCCGCTGTGGAGGGCGGCGCCGGCTGTGCAAGCGGGAAATATGCGCCATCGCGCGGAACTTGCCAACGATTGTACCGGCAGTGGCGTTCCCGACCGGGTTGCCACCGCCAACCGGAGCCCCGCCGGACCGCCCGCCCGTCGCCACCGGCTGTGCGGCCCGGGCCGGATCCGGCGGCACGGCCCTTGGATTTGCGCCGGCATTCGGGTAACCTCGATCCGGCGCCTTCACCCCAGGAGATACTTCCTTGCCACCACCCCCGCCGCCCCATCCCGAACTCGATCCGTCGCTGCTGGCCGCCGTCTTCCACAACGCCGTCGACGGCATCTTCCTCGCCGATGCCGATTCCGGGCTGATCCTGCACGCCAATCCGGCCGCCGGCAGGCTGTTGGGGCGGGACCACCGGGAACTGCCGGGGTTGCACCAGACCGCGCTGCATCCGCCCGGCGAGTCGGACCGCTATGCGGAGATGTTCGCCGCACATGTCCAGACGGCGGCGGCGGCGCGACCGGTCTTCGTCGAATCGCTGGTGCGGCACGCGGACGGACGTGACATTCCGGTCACGATCAACACCACGCTCTGGCAGAGCGGAGGGCAGCGGATCGTACAGGGTATCTTCCGCGATATCAGCGCGCAGCAGGCGGCGACCCGGGCGCTGGACCACGAGCGCTCGCGGCTGCTGGCGCTGCTCCGCGCGATTCCCGACCTGGTCTGGCTGAAGGACCCGGCCGGCCGCTACCGCGCCTGCAACCCGGCCTTCGAGCGTCTCTACGGCCAGCCGGAATCGAAGCTGATCGGCCATACGGACTTCGATTTCGTCGACTCCACCACCGCCGAGTTCTTCCGCGACCACGATCGCCGCGCTGCGGAGGCAGGGCGCCCCACGCGCAACGAGGAATGGCTGACTTTCACCGACGGCGGCTACCGCGGGCTCTTCGAGACCGTCAAGACGCCGATGCGCGACAGCCAGGGCGGGCTGATCGGAGTGCTGGGTGTGGCTCGCGACATCACCGAGGTGCGGCGGGCCCAGGGACGCCTGCGCGGATCGCGCGACGAGGAACTGGCACAGGCGCGCGGTCTGCAGGCGACCGTCAGCGGTCTTGAATCCGAGCGGAATCTCTTCATTGCCGGGCCTGTGGTCGCCTTTCGCTGGCGCGCCACCGAAGGCTGGCCCGTCGAGTACGTCTCGGCCAACGTGGTCGGCGTCCTGGGTTACGGGGCCGAGGAGTTTCTCTCGGGCACGCAGCGGTATGCCGACCTCATCCATCCCGACGACCTCGACCGCGTGCGTGAGGAGGTGCAGAAGGCGAGCGCAGGACCGACCGCGTTCTTCGAGCACCGCCCGTACCGGCTGCGACATCGCGATGGTCGCCTGCTCTGGCTGCACGACTTCACGCGCATCCTGCGCGATAACGAGGGCCGGCCTACGCACTATTACGGCTACGTGCTCGACATCAGCGAGCGCATCGGTATGCAGGAGCACCTGCGCGCCGAGTCGGATTTCCGGGAGGCCCTGATCGAATCGGCAACCGAGGGCATCTGCGCCGGCTACATGTGCGATGAGGCGCCGTACGTGCGCATGACCGTCTGGAATCGACGTCTGCGTGAACTGACGGGGTATACGCAGTACGACATCAATCACCTCGGCTGGTACCAGGCCCTGTTCCCCGAGGCCACGTTGCGCGAACGCGCCATCGCGCGCGCACGGCGCGCCGTCGCCGGCGAGCATCTGCACGGCGAGGAATGGACCATCACCACGCGCGATGGGCGGCAACGCACGTTGCGCGTCTCGACCGCAGCAATCCCGGGGTCGGGCCTGGAGGGCCGCTCCTCGATGCTGGGAGTGATGGAGGACGTAACGGGCCAGCGGCAACTCGAGGAAACCCTGCGCCAGGCCCAGCGTCTGGAAGCCCTTGGCACGCTGGTCGGCGGCATCGCCCATGATTTCAACAACTTCCTGGCCGGCATGCTCGGCAACCTGCACCTGGCAATGCAGGTACTGGGTGACGGCAGCGCTGCAGCCGAAGCGACTGCTGTCGCGAATGCCCGGGAGCGCCTGGGCAGCGTCGAGCAACTGGGCACCCAGGCGGCGGTGATGATCGAGCGGCTGCTCGCCTTCGGGCGGCGGGACCGCCCGCAACTGCATCCGGTGGACCTGGCGGTGTTCGTGCGCGCGACCCTCGATCACGCGAGGGCTGCGCTGCCTGAAGGCTGTCTCCTCGAGGTGGATGTACCTGCCGCGCCCGTGGTCGTTGCCGCCGACGAAACCCAGATGCGGCAGGTGCTGCTGAACCTCCTGGCAAATGCCGGCGACGCAATGCACGGACGCATGGCGCCCCGATTGACCGTGAGTCTCGATGCGACGACTCTGGACCCGCAATTTCGCCAGGCGCACGGCGGATTGCCGAGCGGTCACTACGCGCGCCTGATCGTGGCCGACAACGGGCCCGGAATCGCTGCCGCCGACCTGCCGCACGTGTTCGAGCCGTTCTTCACGACCAAGGCCGTTGGCCAGGGGAGCGGGTTGGGACTGCCGATGGTCTACGGTATTGTCGCCGGCCACGGGGGCTGTGTGCACATAGAGAACAGGCCCGGCCTCGGTGCCTCCGTCATCCTCCACCTGCCGTTGACCGGCGCGGTACCGCGCACAAAGCCGACGGTCGCACCCGATGCCGTGCCGCGTGGCGATGGGCAGTTGGTGCTCGTCGCCGATGACGAACCGTTCATGCGCACCCTCGTGCGCGACCTGCTCTCGTCGCTGGGCTACCGCACGGTCCTGGCTGCCAACGGCGAGGACGCCGTGGCGTTGCTGGCGCAACATCCGGAAAAAGTGGACATCGCGCTGCTCGACGTGTCCATGCCGCGGCTCGGCGGCCCGGAAGCTGCTTGCCGGATGCGGCAACTGCGTCCGGGGCTGCCGGTCCTCTTCATGACGGGATACGATCTCGAGAGCGCACTTGCGGGTGAGGCCGCGAAATCCGGCGACCTGGTGCTGGGTAAGCCGTTCCGGGTCGCGGCGTTGGCGCAGGCGTTGCAGCGGGCGCTGCGGACTGCAGGCGACTCTGCCGGCGACGATTCCTGACGCGCCGTCAGGGCTTGCGGATGCCCACCAGGCGCGACACGGCTACCTGTCCCGCCGGACCCAACGCTCTCACACGGCAGAGGACGTCGACGCCCTCCGGGCCGGCCTGCACCGCGACGAGATCTGAGGCGATTGTCGCCATTGGTTCCGGCAGCGGTCCGAGGACAGCCAGGGTGTCGAGGGCCGTGGTGAAGAGCTCGAGCTGGTAATGATCGGCGCCGGGCACCGCCGGCCAGCTGACGGCGAGTGTGCCCTCACCCGACGACACCACGGTGACGGCCATGTCGACCGGAGCGCCGGCGACCGGTTCCCCGCCGCGCAGGACCCCGTTGGGACCGGTCGATCCTTCGCCTGGCAGCCAGGCCGGGCGTGTCCCGAGAATGACGACTCCCGTCAGCACGGCCGCCAGGCCCAGTCCCCAGCCCCAGCCGGAGCGCCCGCGTCCCCGCTGCCGCATGGGAAGTTGCACGGTCTTCGCGCGCGCGGCTGCCGGTGCCGGCTGCCCGACAAGCCCGGCCAACGTGCCGGCAAGGCTCGTTGCGGCAGCTGCTGCCTCGGCCTCGGGCACGGTGGGGTCGCCGGCCAGGAACGCCGCCATGGCGCACAGCATGGCGTCACAGCGGGTGCAGGCGTGCGCGGCGCGCCGTTGCGGATCATCAGCCGGCAGGTCCAGCAGGGCGGCCAGTTCGGCCGGTCCTGAACATTCGTGTTTCATGCCCCCCCTTATGGGCCCGGATCGACCGTTGATCCGCCCTGCTCGAGGTCCTGTCGTTCCCGTGCGGCCTTCAGTTTCCGGCGCGCGGTCTGCAGCAATCCCCGGGCGCCGGTCGCCGTCTTCAAGCCGAGCACCCGCGTGATCTCATCCACGGGCATGCGTTCGTTGCAGCGCATCCAGACGGCGCGTTGCTCCTGCGGATCCAGGTGCAACTGCACCAGGGCCAGCAGGGCCGCCTGTTCCTGCCTGTCCTCCAGATCCGACGCGGGATCCGGCCGGGGATCGGGCAGGTCCTCCAGTTCGCAGTCGCCGTCCTGCACCAGCGGCCGCGCCCGGGCGGCCCGCACGCAGGCGTGGTGCGTGATCACGAACAGCCAGCCGCCGAACGGCGCCTTGCCCTCCCAGGTTCCCAGCGAGCGCCAGGCGGCCAGCAGCACATCCTGGGCAAGGTCGAGGGCCTGGTCCGGGTCCCGGCGATAGCGCCGGCACCAGGCGTAGACACGGCTGTGGTAGCGCCCGAACAGCTCGGCCGCGGCCGGTTCCGCCTGGGCGCCCCCGGCGCGGATCAGGGTCACCAGATCCGCGTCGAGGGCCGACCCCAATGCGCTCCGCTCCATCATGGGAGAGTCCCGCCCGGCCCGGAAATCACAGGCCGCCCGTTGACCTGGCGCATCCGGCGGCCGCGGGCGAGCCAGGCGGCACTCAGGGCCGCCAGGGCGACCGAACCGGCGGCCGCCAGGGGACCGGCAGCCGATCGCCGTTCCAGCGGCACTGTGAGGGCCCCGTCGCCCACGACGACGAAGCCGGCCCAGTAGCACGGGGCCGCCGTCGCCGGGTCCGCGGCAACCGCACGGCGCGCCGCCGCCAGCGCGCCGGCCACCGATTGCCCGGCCGCCAGTTCCCGGTAGAAGTGTTCCATCAGGCACGCTGTGGCACCGTCATCGACATCCCACAACGAGGCGACGACGGCGTGCGAGCCCGCGGCCAGAAACGCCCCGGTCAGGCCGAGCATGCCTTCGCCGGAAAGGGCCAGACCGCCTGCGGAAGAACAGCCGGAGAGGACGGCCAGCGAGACGTCGAGGGGAGCCGCCGCGATCTCGGCGCTCAGGAGCCAGCGCGGCCGGCCTTCGTCGTCGGTGCCAACGCGGATGCGCGAGTTCCACGGCCGCTGGTCGAAGGCCTCGGAATGCGCCGGGATGTGCAGCACCGCCTTGCCCGCGGCCGCGCGCAACCAATGCACGTCGCTGCCCCCGTCGATGACCCGGAGTTCGCTCACATCCTTGTAGCGGCGCTCGAGGTCGCGGGCTTCGTGTCTCGCCCCCGCCAACCTGGACGCTGCCACGCCATCGCCATTCGAGAGCAGGACCAGGCCCTGATGGGCACCGGTCGCCGAACCATCGGCACTCACGACATCACGCCGCAGTGTCGCCAACACGGTGGCCGAAGGCACCCGCGACACCGCGCAGGCTGAACCGAGCCGCTCGTCCCCGCGTGCCGCCACCGGCAGCAGTTCGAACGGCAGGCGGTTCAGGAATCCGTCGGCGGCGATCAGCACGCGCTTCGCGACCGCCAGTTCCGGCACACAGGGCGTCAACAGCTCCTGGGCCAGGCGGCGAGCGGCCGGCTCGTAGCCCGGGCCGGGCAGTCCGTGCGCGGGAGCGGGCGCGGAGACCAGTTCCAGGAACAGCCCGGTCAGGTCCCGCAGGGCGAGGGCGCCGGGCAGCACTGCGGCACGACAACCCGTGTCACTGACCACGAAGACCAGCGAGGCGCGCTCACCGAGGTAATAGTCGAGCAGCACCTCGCCCGGGCGCAGGATGTCGCGCTGCAGGCGCTCCAGCGACACCGCCGCCTCGGCCTGGCCTGCGCCCGCCGTGAAGGCGTCCGGTCCCAGGCGCCGCTCGAGCAGGTTGCGCGCCTTGTAGCCCTGCAGGGCGTCGAAGGCGCGCCGCGCCGGGGCTTCCGGCGCATCGCC
The DNA here is from genome assembly GCA_016703265.1 of bacterium. NCBI lineage: Bacteria > bacterium. The sequence goes on along the minus strand of JADJCK010000005.1, from coordinate 403,185 downwards.
CCTGCGTGGCGCCAGGTACAGTTGGGCCAGGTCCATATGGATGGTCGTCGCCAGCACACCGCGTCGTTCCCGCCACTGGGGATCGCGCGGCACCGCCCGCACTTCCTCCCAGACGCGGCGCGCCTCAAGCAGGGTGGCCAGCGCGCTGTCGGCATGTGCCGGGTCCGAAGCCGCCAGACCGCGGTGGCTGGTGCTGATCTCGATCAGCGCTGCCAGCTCGTCGAGCCCGAAGCCTCCGGCCTTCAGGCGACGGTGCGCGGAGGCGGCCGAGGCACCGGCCTCGGCATGCCGACCTGCGGCTGAAAGGGCCTCGGCACGTGCCAGCAACAGGCAGGCGTACATATAGGACTCGTCGTGTGGCACGACGGTGACCATCGAATCGGCGATGGCCAACGCTTCGGCAGCGCGGCCGCCGGCGGCCAGGGATTTCACCAGGTCGATCCCGGCCTCGGGCGCGTCCTGCGCCGCCGCGGCGCCGATGGCCATGATCTGGCGCCACAAGGCGCGCGCTTCGGCATGCCGTCCGTGGGCCTGCTCGAACGTGGCGAGCCTCTCCAGGACCTGCGCTTCCTGCTCGCGATAGCCGCCGGCGCGGCAACGTTCGAGCAGTTCCGCCAACGTGGCCCGTGCATCCTCGAATGCGCCCAGGGACATGCGCGCCAGGGACAGGTTCAGCATCGGCGTGATCAGGGACACGGGGTCGGCTCCGGTCCGCTTGATCGCAAGGGCGCGCTCCCAGTATTCGACCGCGCGCCCTGGATCACCGGCCTGGTACTCGTAGCTGCCGAGGTTGTTGAGGGCATAGCCCATGATGCGCGGCGGGCCGCCGCTCTCGCCCTCGCGCAGGATGCGTTCGTAGATGCGGCGCATGTCCTGGTAGCGGCCTTCGGCGCCCAGCGCCCTGGCCAGGCCGATCTGCGCGTCGAGTCCCACGACTGGCTCGCCGACTGCGGCGAAAAGGGTTGCCGCGACCTCGTAGTCGGCGCGTGCCGATGCCGCCTCGCCGCGGCCCAGGGCCTGATAGGCCAGCCCCATGCGGGCGTAGGCCTCCTCGCGCCGGTCGCCCGCCGCGATCGCTTCCTGCTTCAGCAGCGTGTAGGCATCGGCAGCCTCGGCGGCCAGGCCCTGGCCGAGGAGCGAATAGCCGAACCAGCGTCGGGCCATGCGCTGCGCAACCGGGGACTCAAGGCGTGCCGATAGATCGAGGGCGCGCCGGGCCTGCGACTCGGCTTCGCGGAGGCGACCGCTCAACGCCAGCGCGCCGGCCTGGTGAAGGCGCGCCCGCAGTTCGTTCCGCAGGTCCCCGTCCACGACGGCCCTGGCTGCCAGGGGATCCACCAGTACCAGCACCGAATCGGGGGCACCGGCGCGCAGGTGCCGGTCGGCACGATCGAACAGCGCATTCACGGCGGCGGTATCGGACAGCGCGAATGCCAGCGGCCGGTACGCGACAGGGCCTGGCAATGGCGACAGCGCCGCTGCCGAGGCCATCACGGGGATCGACAGGAGCAGCAGCAGGTTCATCGCCCTACGCGGCGCCAGGCCTCGCACGTTCGGTCCTCGTCATGGTTGGGGGGCCAGGGTGACGGCTGCGGATCCGGTCCACCCGGATGCGCTTCCGGACTGCATCAAGACCGGTGTCGGTCGCGTGGGCGATGCCATGATAGCACGGGTCGTCGAGTTCCGTCGCCGGGGATCGCTGTCGGCACCTCGGGCGTCAGGCAGCGATGTGGAAGATCCGTCCCACGGCCGCGGTCGCCACCATGGCCAGGGCGCCCCAGAAGGTCACCCGGCCGGCCGCCACCAACATCGGGGCGCCGCCGGCACGGGCACCGAGGCCGCCGAGGAGAGCCAGCAGGACCAGGGCGCCGGCAGCGACCAGCGGCACGCGCAGTTCGGTTGGACTGAAGGCGGCCGTTGCCACCGGCAGGGCCGCCCCCACGGCGAACGAGGCGGCGGAGGCCAGCGCCGCCTGCAGCGGGCGCGCAGCGTGCAGGTCGGACAGGCCCAGCTCGTCACGCGCGTGTGCACCCAGCGCGTCGTGGTCCATCAGTTGCAGGGCCACACGGCGCGCCAGGTCCGCGTCCAGCCCGCGCGAGCGGTAGATCGCCGCCAGTTCCTCCTGCTCGTGCTCGAGGTCGTCCTCAAGTTCGCGGCGCTCCCGGGCCAGGTCGGCCTGCTCGGCATCCGACTGTGAACTGACCGAGACATATTCGCCGGCGGCCATCGACAGCGCGCCGGCGGCCAGTCCGGCGAACCCGGCCAGCAGCACGGTGCCGCGCGAGGCGCCGCCGGCAGCCACGCCGACGATCAGGCTCGCGGTGGAGACGATGCCGTCGTTGGCGCCGAGCACGGATGCCCGCAGCCAACCGATGCGGTCGCCCACGTGACGTTCGCGATGGTGCGACTTCATTCGGGTCCTTTCGCAGCGTCGTCGCCGGGGGCGGTTCCGGATGGCGCGGTCGTCGCCTCGCGGGACAGCAACGACGCCACGGCACCCACGGTCAGGATACCCGCGATGACCGCGAGCGACCACAGCGCCGGCACGTGCACCCACTCGGCGGCCAGCATCTTGGCGCCGACGAAACCCAGGACCAGCGCCAGGCTCGGCTTCAGGTAGCGGAGCCTGTCCAGGAAGCCGATCAGCGCGAAATACAGCGCGCGCAGGCCGAGGATCGCGAAGATGTTGGACGTGAAGACGATGAACGGATCGCGGGTGACGGCGAACACCGCCGGGATGGAGTCGACGGCGAATACGACATCACTTGTCTCGACCACGAGCAGCAGAGGGACCAGCGGCGTGGCCAGCAGACGACCGCCTTCGCGGATGACGAAGCTCTGCCCGTGATAGTCGGCGGTAATGGGCATGAACCGTCGCGCGAGCCGCAGCACCGGGTTGCGTTCGAGGTGGGGCTCGGTGTCGTCGTGGCGCAGGAAGCGCAGCGCCGTCCACAGCAGGATGGCCCCGAACACGAACGTCACCCACGCGAAATTGCGGATCAGGGCCACGCCCGCCGCGATCATTGCCCCGCGCAGCACCATCGCCCCGAGGATGCCCCAGTAAAGGGCCCGATGCTGGAGCACCGCCGGCAGCCGGAAATACCGGAAGATCATGGCGATGACGAAGATGTTGTCGAGGCTCAGCGACTTCTCGACGACGTATCCGGTCAGGTACTGGAGCGCGGCCTGCGAGCCCGTCAGCGGATCGCCCACCGTCACGCCCACACCCAGCCAGTGCCGGTCGTAGAGAAAGTAGACGACGATGCCGAAAGCGAGCCCCAGCCCGATCCACAATGCCGACCAGCGCAACGCCTCGGGTACGGCGATGACGTGCGCACGCCGGTGGAAGACGCCCAGATCCAGCGCCAGCAGTGCGACGATCAGGGCCAGGAACAGGATCCAGACGATCAAGCCGTCACCGCTTCCATGCCGCGACTACATCGGGGAAAAGCCCTGCTCCGACCAGTACGCGTCCTGGTAGATCTTCTCCAGCTCGAGCAGCTGCGTCAGGTGGCCGTCTTCCCATTCGAGCAGCCACGTGAAGAGCTGCTTGAGGTCGGCGTCCTCGGTCCTGGCCGCGTGGTCGCGGTAGTAGGCGATGGCCTTGTTCTCCAGGTCGCAGCCGATGCTGATGACTGCCATCTCGAAGCTGCCCTTGCGGACGGAGCGCTTGAAATCGTCGGTGATGACGGTCTGCGACCCGTGATCCAGTTCGGCCGGGTTCAGGCCGGCCAGGTTCAGGTGACCGTCAGCCAGAAGGTGCCGGTACTGCGTCGTGAGGATGCGCACATGGTCGTCCTCGTCGCGCGCCAGCATCTGGAACATGGCGCGAGCGGCCGCATCGGTGGCCTGCTCGGCCGCGTGGCTGTACAACTGCTGCCCCTTGACCTCGACCATCACGGCGTCCTTGATGGCCTTGAGCAGCGCGTCCTTCCTCTGGGCCTCGTTCATCCCGTTCCTCCCGTTCGTCGAGCCGGCTTTCCGGCCACCAGTTGCCGCCAATCTTCTGCGTCCAGTCGCCCGGCTTCGGTCGCCTAGAAATCGATGATGCTCACCTTGAAGTACTTCTTCGGGTTGCGGCGCAGGTCGTCCAGCAGCCGCTGCACCGACGTCAGCGTCGAATCCGTGCGCGTGTAGAGGGCCGGGTCGTTCAGCAGCATGCCCGCCGAGCCCGTCCCGTTCTCGAGCTTGTCGAGCAGCGCGTTGAAGCGCGCGGTAGTCCGGCCCAGCCCCGCCATGAGCGTATCGGCGCTGGCGGCCGCGGACGAAGCCCCGGCCAATGTCTGGTCCACGCGACCGGAGTCCATCAGCTTCCGCAGGGCCGTGGTCGTCGCGCGCAGGTCGTCGAGGATGACCGTGACGTCCTCGTGGTTCTGCTCGACCATGCGGTCGACCTTGTTCAGGGTCGTGTTGGCCTGCGACAGCGTCTCGATCACCTTGCCTTCCCTGCGCACTTCCTCGAGCAGCGCCGTGACCTTGCCGGTCAGCACGCGCATCTCGGCCAGGGCCGCGCCGGCGGCGTCGGTCATGGCGGCGATCGTCCCGGCCGAGCGCCCCGCGAAGATGTGCCCCTCCTGCACCGGCGCTCCGGTGCCGGGGTCGATCTCGATGACCACCTCGCCGACGATGCCCTTCTCGCCCAGGATGACCATCGCGTCGTCGCAGAGCCGCGCCGAGTCGTCCAGCTGCAACTGCACGCGCACGGCCTGCGGCATGATCGCCATGCCCGTGACCTCGCCCATCCGGATGCCGCGCACCTGCACCTTGTCGCCCACCCGCAGGCCCTCGACCTTGGCGAAGTCCGCCTGGTACATGCTCGTGCCCTTGCGCAGGTCGATGTTCTTCAGCCAGAGCATGCCTCCGACCAGCACCACGATCGCGATGATGGTCACCAGGCCAACCTGGATCTCGTTCAGTCTGCCTCTCATCGGCATCCCCCCGGGGCGATGGCGGGCGACGCCACGGCCCCTGCTGCGGTCAAAACGCCCCCAACGGTCCCTGGGAGCGGCCTTCGATGAACTGCCGGACCATCGGGTGCGGCGTCGTCCGCACTTCCTCGACAGTCCCGGTGAAAACGATGCGCCCCTTGCTCAGCATCGCCATGCGGTTGGCGATCTTGAACGCGCTCGGCATGTCGTGCGTGACGACGATGCTGGTGACCCCCAGCTCCTTCTGCAGCTGGATGATGAGGTCGTTGATGGCATCCGAGGTGATCGGGTCCAGCCCGGTCGTCGGTTCGTCGTACAGGATGTACTGCGGCTCCATGACGATGGCCCGCGCCAGCGCAGCCCGCTTCTTCATGCCGCCGGACAGTTCGCTGGGCACCTTGTCCTCGACGCCGACCAGGCCCACCTGGGCGAGGCACTCGCAGGCGCGGGCACGGATCTTCGCGGTCGGCCAGTCGGTGTGCTCTTCCAGCGCCAGCCCGATGTTCTTGCAGATCGTCATCGAGTCGAACAGCGCCGCGCCCTGGAACAGGAAGCCGAACTTCTTCCGCATCTCCATCAATGGTCCCAGTTCCAGTGACGACACGTCCTGGCCCTCGACCCAGATATGCCCCGCATCGGGCTCCAGCAGCCGGACGATGTGCTTCAGCAATACGGACTTGCCCTCGCCGCTGCGCCCGATGATGACCAGCGTCTCGCCCTTGTGGATCAGCAGGTCCGCACTGTCGAGCACCTTCTTCGGCCCGAAGCTCTTGCTGACGCCCTGCACGACGATGCCGCTGAACGTCGACGGGTCGGCGACGCTCTGGTCGGGCGGTGGCGGGATGTCCCATTCCTGCTGCATGCTCACGTCTTCTCGAACACGATCTGGAACAACACGATGGCCAACAGGTAGTCGGCCACCAGCACGCTCAGGCAACTGCCGACGACGGCGGTCATCGTCGCGCGCCCGACACCCTCGGCGCCGCCCTTCGTATTGAATCCGAAGTAGATGCCGCTCATGGCGATGATGCCGCCGAAGACGAACGACTTGATCAGCCCGCCGAGCAGGTCCGAGTGCTTGTAGAACATCTGCAGGCCCTCGACGAAGACGCCGCTCGAGACGTCGAGGGTCATCACCGACGCCACGTAGCCGCCGATGATGGCGATCGCGTCGCAGAAGATGGTCACCACCGGGATCATCAGCACGGAGGCCCAGAACCGGGGCATGGCCAGGTACCGCGTGGGGTCGATGGCCATGATGGTCATGGCATCGAGCTGCTCGGTCACCTTCATGGTGCCCAGTTCGGCTGCGTAGTTGGCGCACAGTCGACTGCCGACCACCAGCGCCATCAGCACCGGCCCGAGCTCGATGAAGACCGACTTGGAGATGACGGTGCCGAGGAACTTCATCGGCACATAGGCCTGCATCTGGTACACGGCCTGCACGGCCGTCACGGCGCCGACGAATATGGAGGTGACGATGACCAGCGGCAGCGAGCCGATCGCCACGACCTGCATCTGCTCGAGGATCTCGCGGCGCATCCGCCAGGCGTGCGGGGTCTGCAGGATGATGGCGCGCAGGAGGAGCAGGCCCCTGCCCGCTCCGCTGAGGCCGTCGTTCACGACCCTGCCGATGCTCGCCAAAATTGCCGTCATGGTCGCGCCAATATAGGATCAGCCGGTGGGGAAGTCTACACACCGCGCGGCGGAACGGGCCCCGGGGGCGGCCCGGTCCACCTTCAGGGAGTTCCGTCGGCCTCTGCGAGCAGGTGCCCTAGCATCCCGCGCAGGGACTGGCGGGCGAAATCCCGCTCGCGTTCACGGATATCCGCCGGTAATTCCCCGCCGCGGGCGAAATGGACGTCCGTCACGCGCGCCCGTTCGGTGATGTCGGCGAACAGCTCGTCTTCGCTGCCGGGTTCAGTGTGCGGCAGCCCCCGACGGGCGGCCAGGGCCTGCCGGCAGGCCTCCAGCCAAAGGTCGACCTGCCCGCGGGCCGCCAGCAGCAGTCCCCGGACATCACCTTCGAACCAGCCGTGGTGGGCGAAACGCAGACGTTGCGGCAGCGGATCGAGGGCCAGGAGCCGGTCCAGCGAGGCCTGCGCTACGCGCGGGTGGAACCGCGGCGGCGTGGCCGGCCGCAGGTAGTAGGCTTCGCTGCGGGGACCCCTGCCCAGGGTGGAGAAAGTGCCGGCGGCCTCGCCCACGAACAGGTCGTCGCCGTCCCGGAAGGCCACATGGTGCGGGGCGTGACCCGGCGTGGGGATCACCACGAGCCCGAACGCGGCCGCCGACTCTACATCGGACAACGCAACTTCGGCCAGCGCCGCAGCGGGCACCGGCTGTGGTTCGCCATACACCTCGGCCTTGGCGCCCAGGACCTGTCGTGAACCCGCCCACAGCTTCGCCGGGTCGACCAGGTGCGGCCGGCCGGCCGGATGGCAGATCACCTTCGCCCCGGGCCAGGCCTCGAGCAGGCGCGCCGTGCAGCCGCCGTGGTCGAGGTGGACGTGGGTCAGAAGGATGAGGTCGAGCTTCTGCAGGCCCAGCTCACGCAGCACGGCGATCAGGAAATCGGCCGTGCGCGGCGGGCCCGGGTCGACCACATACGTCACGGGCCCGTCCACCCGCGCCCAGCACGAGATGAACCGCCGCTGTCCCACCAGCGGCTGGTCCAGGTCGATCAGGTGGAGTCCCGCCTGTTCCACGCCCGGCGCCTCAGCGCGCCAGGTCCGAGAAGCGCGTGAATTCCTTATGGAAGTGCAGGTCGAACTGGCCGATGGGGCCGTTGCGCTGCTTGCCGATGATCAGCGTCGCCATGTTGTGCACCGATTCGTCATCCGGCTTGTAGACTTCCTCGCGGAAGATGAACATCACCACGTCGGCGTCCTGCTCGATGGCGCCGGATTCACGCAGGTCGCTCAGCATCGGCTTGTGGTCGCCGCGCGCCTCGACGCCGCGCGACAACTGGCTGAGCGCGATCACCGGCACGCCGAGGTCCTTGGCCAGGCCCTTCAGGTTGCGGCTGATCTGCGAGATCTCCTGCTGGCGGTTCTCGATGCGACCGCCACCGCTCATGAGCTGCAGGTAGTCGATCACGATCAGGCCCAGCCCGTGCTGCTGCTTCAGCCGCCGCGCCTTGGCCTTCATCTCGAGCACGGAGATGCCGCTGTTGTCGTCGATGAAGATCGGCGCCCGCGACAACTGCTCGCACGCCTGCGTGAGCCGCGGCCAGTCCTCGGCGCGCAGCTTGCCGCGCCGCAGGTTGTGCAGATTGAACGAGCCGCTGCTGCCGAGCATGCGCATGACCAGCTGCTCACGCGACATTTCCAGCGAGAACACGCCCACCGGCTGCTTCTCGTGCACCGCCACATGGTAGGCCAGGTTCAGCGCGAGCGACGTCTTGCCCATCGACGGTCGCGCGGCCAGGATGATCAGGTCGCCCTTCTGCAGGCCGCCGGTGCGCCGGTCCAGCTCGCGGAAGCCGGTCCGCAGGCCGGTCACGTCGTCGCCGCTCTGGAATGCCTCCTCGATCGCCTTGAACGTGCCCGGCACGATCGACTCGACCGCGGCAAAGCCGCCGGTGCGCGATTCCTCGCTGACGTCGAAGATGCGGCCCTGGGCGCGATCGAGGATGGCCGAGGCCTCGTCGGCGCCCTCGTAGGCCTCGCTGGCGATGGCGCCCGACACGCTGATGAGCCGCCGCAACACCGATTTCTCGCGCACGATGCCCGCGTGGTGCACCACGTTCGCGGCCGTACCCATCATCCCCGCGAGGTCGATCAGGAAGTCCATGCCGCCCACCAGCTCGAGCAGGCTGCGCCCGCCAAGGGCCTTCAATTGCGCCTTGTCCAGGAACTGCTCGGCCGACTTCTCGAGCAGGTCGGCAATGGTGATGGGATCGACGGCCTGGTCGTTCTCGTAGAGACGGCACATGGCGCGGAAGATGAGCTGGTGCTCCAGCCGGTAGAAGTCGCCGTGGTCGATGCGCTCGCGGGCCAGGCCGACCGCTTCCTTGTCGACCAGCGCGGCGCCCAGCACGGCCTGCTCCGCCTCCTCGGAAAAGGGCGGGCGACGGTCGCCGGGAAGGCGGTCGTAACCGAAGGACGATCGGGAGGCCGACGCCTGTCCGGCGGCGCGCTCGGGCTTCATTTCCATTGCTGGGCACCCTTGACAGTTCAGGGAGGATACGGATCCCGCCCATAGTACCATGCCTGCGCCGTGCCCCCAAATCCGGGCTGGGTCGCGGCCCTCAATCCCGGGGGACAGGCTGCGGACAAGCCGGGGTACAGCCCTCACGGCGCGGGGGATAACCCGGGGAGAACGCCGCCTTCGTGCTGGCTGTCCGACCCCGGAGCAGGGATAATCGGTCCCGCCCGACCCGGCTGGCGATAGGCGCACCGCCGGGGAGGTTATCCACAACCCCGGGGACAACCCGCCGCGAAAGCCGACTGCCGTGTGTGACACTTCCAGGCCCCCTGTCGACCTGCGCGCCATCCTCGAGGCCACCCGCCCGGCCCGTCCCTGGCAGGATGGGGACCAGTTGCCCTGGTCCGATCCCGCCTTCAGCCGCCGTATGCTGGAGGTGCACCTGGACCCCGGCACCAACATGGCCACGCGCGCGCCGGGCGTCGTGCGCGCCCACGTGGACTGGCTGCTGGGCGAGCTCGCCAGGCGGTCCGGCCGCCCGGCGCCCTGGCGCGTACTGGACGTCGGCTGCGGCCCCGGGCTCTACCTGCACGAACTGGCGCTGAGGGGCCACGGCGGCTGCGGCTTCGACTTCGCGCCCGAGCCCCTGCGCTGGGCCCGCGACCACGCCGCGGCCAACGGGTTCGACATCCGCTTCCTCGAGACCGACCTCACGGCCCTGCCGGTCGATTTCGCCGCCCAGGCCGGCGCCCCCTTCGACGCCGTCACCTTCTGGTTCGGCGAATTCCATGCCTTCCGGCCGGAGCAGGCGCGCGCCTTCCTGCCGCAGCTGGCCGGGCTGTTGCGGCAGGGCGGCCTGTTCGTCCTGGAGTTCCAGCCCTGGGACCTGTTCGTGAAGGAGGACGCGACCACCTGGTCGGCGGTCGACAGTTCACCATTCAGCTCGCGACCGCACCTGTGGCTCGAGGAGTTTGCCTGGGACGAGAGTGCCCAGGCCGAGATCCACGTGCACTGGATCATCGATGCCGACGGCGGCGCAGTCCGCCGCTTCGCGCAATGCAACCAGGCCTGGGAGGACGCGGACCTGGCGGCGGCGCTGGCCGCGGCTGGCATCGGCGATCTCGAAGCGCACGAGCCGATCACCGGAGTGGACGAGCAGTTCGAGTTCCCGGTGCTGGTGGGACGAAAGGACTGAGCCGGCGACACGGTCCGCGATGAGGGCCGCGCCGACGGTCGTGGTCATCGGCTTGCCGGATCGCGCGACATTTCGCGCTTATAGATCGGGATGGTGCCGCGGCGCTTCGGATTGTACACCTTCCGCGAAAGTGATATGTCCCGGATGTCCACCGTACGCTGCCACCGGTCCCGCCTGCTGCCGGCACTTCTCACCGCGCTCCTGGCCGGAGGCGCCTCGACGACGACGCACGCCGCCACAACGCCCGTTCATGCGTGGGCGTTTCCGCTCACGCTCCCCGCCGACAGCCTCACCGCGCTGTGCGGCCGGGACGGCAACTGGCTCGAGCACTGGCAGGAAGCGGACCTGCGCTATGACCCGAAATCCGACGGTATCCACGGCACGTTGACGTACGGCGTCGACTTCTGGCTGCGCGACTCGAAATCACTGGCCGAGAGCGCCCGCATCGGGAAGTCGGAGGGCCCACAGAGCCGCTGCCGCGGCGTCTACATCGAGATCTGGTCGCCGGCCACAGGCAAGGTCCGCACCGTTGCGGACTCGGAGCTCGGCTGGCGCGGGCAGATGGACGCCGGCGCCGGCGTGATGCGTCTCGACGTCACCGACTACATGGCGGTGATTCCCGGGCTGAGGATCGGCGATCGGCTGCGCGTGACCTGGCGCTGGGAGTGGACGCGGTTTCACGGCCTGCCCATCAACGACCTGGTCCACGAAGGCAACGGGCCCGTCCTCACCACGATCAGCCTGCAGGCCCCGGTGGACCAGCATCTCGGCTACGCCTATGTCGGCCCGGACAGCCTGGCGGCCTGCATACACGAGAGGCGGACGTCAGCCGGCGGCCGCCAACACCTGACCTGGACGGCGCGCGACGAGCGCACGGCCGACCTGGTGCTCGCCCGGCGCAAGGGCGGAACCTTGACCCTGGTGCCCCACCTGGCCGTGACCGACGCCATGAGGACGGCAGTGGCCTTCGTCGGCGCCGACACCTGGGCCGGCGCCGCGGCCGCGTATCGGGAACACATCATGCCCCTGCTCGAACCGACGCCGGCAGTGGCAACCACGGCCCGGTCCGTCGTGGAGGGACTGGAGACGCCTGCCGAACGCATCGCCGCCCTCTACGAACATGTACAGGCGACCACGCGCTACCTGGGCCTGTTCAACGGCCGCGGCGGCATCATCCCCGCGCTGCCGGAGGCCACGCAGCAGGCCGGCTTCGGCGACTGCAAGGGCCTGTCGTCGTATTTCATCGCCCTGTGCCGGGCCGTCGACCTTGAGGCCTGGCCGGTGCTCGTGCTGGCTGACGAGGACCGGGAACTGGCCGCAGGCCAGCCCAACCTCACGCAGTTCAACCATTTCATCGCCTGGGCAAATGACGGCCAGGGCGGCTGCTGGATCGATCCCACGCTCGAGGATTTTCCGGCCGGCGTCCTGGCGCCCGTCGACGGACTCCAGCCCGTCATGCTGACGCGTCCCGGTTTCGAGGGACTGTGCCGCATCCCGCGCGCGGCGTGGGACCCGGGACTGCGACGCGTCGAAGTCAGCGGTGCCATCGATCCGGCGCTGCGCCTGCAGGGGACGGTGACGCTCACGGCCGAAGGTCCGGGCGGCGCGCTGCTCGCACTCTACCTGGACGACGCCAGGGACGCGCGCAGCCGCGACGCGCAGTCGCGGGAACTGCTGCTGGCGCCGCCGTTGCGCGCATCGGCCCTGCCTGCGGCGGCAGCGGACTCGAACGCGCCGCCGCTGACCTGGAGCCGCGCGTTCCAGGCCGGCCAGCCGCTTCCCGGCGACGCGAACCGCCTGTTCCTTGCCGCCGAGATCGCCTGCGTACCTGAACTGGCCCGGGGCGGCGACCGCGAACCGGTCGATCCGCGGCGCCACCCCGATCGCCTCGAGACATGGCGGCTGGAACTGCCTGACGGCTGGCACCTGGCGGCGCCCGACAGCTTCTCGCGGACGGCGCCGGGGCTGGTCTGGGAACGCACCGTCCGACAGGACGGGCGTCACCTGATGCTGGAACGCCGCCTCGACTGGGGCGACTCGACCCTGTCGCCGGCGCAGGCGGTCCTGCTCGATCAGGCCCTGGCCGAAGCCGCTGCCCGCGAGCGCTCACCGCTGCAACTGAAGAGGAAGGTTCCGTAATGGCCCCTTGCCACCGCCGCCCGCACCCGAATGGCACCATCCGTGCCGCCTTCACCGTGACCATGTTGGCGGCGATCCTGGCCGGTACGTCAGCGCGGGCGGGCAAGGATGGAGAGAACCCCTTCCTGCCGAAACGCAGCGACGCCGCCATCATCGCCCATGTGGCCAGGCTGGAAGCGGAGCCGGCCCCCGACGTCGATGCCGGCGGGCACGGCACGACCTGCCTCGGCTTCGAGCGCATCCTCCAGCTGCGGATCAGTTCGCATACGATCACCGAGAACATGGTCTACCGCGTCGACGAACCGGAAGCGAGCCCGGCGGCGTCGCGCCGCATCCAGTTGTCGTCGACCACGAAGGTGGAAGCCGCCGTCACCTGGACGCTGCGCGACGGTGCCGTGATTCGCCATGCCGCCGACACCGCCACGATCGTGCCCGGCAACGACAACGTTCCCACCGAGATCGTGATCGCCGTGCACGACGTACGGCCCGGCGACGTCGTCGGGTGGTCGATCCGGTACAGCCGGCCCACGACGTACTTCGGCGGAAACCTGGTCGTCGCCGACGTGGTGCCGGTCCGCTTCGCCAGCATCCTGGTCGTCACCGACGGCCTCATCGCCTACAGGACCTTCGGCTGCAACCTGCGACGGGACGCCTGGTCCTGCGAGATACTCAAGCGGGACAAGGGCGTCGAGAAAATCGTGCGGTGGACCATGCACGATGTCGGACGCCTCGATCCGGGTCCTCTCGCCGCGCCGCCGCTGGCTGTCGTGCCCGCGGTCCAGGTCAGCTGGTCGGGTACCTTCAACAAGTACCGGGGACGCTGGCTGACGATCGAGAACTGGAACACGCTGGCACTGTGGGTCGATGCCTGGTTCAAGTCGATGTTCGCTTCCGACCTGGAAGTACGGAAAGTGGCCGTGCGCGTGACCGACGGCAGGACCGGTCCGCTGGAGCGCCTTGAGGCGCTGCGGGCGTTCGTGCGCGATAAGATCGTGCTCATCGAGCCCTGGGAGGCGCGCGACAGCGACCGTTCGGCCGCCGAGGTGCTGCGCACACGCAACGCGACTCGACTCGAGGCCGGCGCGCTGCTGTACGCACTCGCCGCCGAGCTTCGCCTGAATGTGCGCCCGGTCCTCGCGCGCAGCCTCGAAGCAGGTCCGTTCGACGAGGACCTGCGCGCCCTCATGCAGTTCACGGACATCGTGGTGGAATCGCTCGACCATCCGGGCACCTATTTCGCAGTGGCCGGCTCGCCGGGAGCGATCGGCGAACTGCCCTACGACCTGATGGGCGCGCGGGCGATGTGCATCGAACCTAACCTCGACAAGAAGGAGGAAGCGCTCGACAACGCCGCCTGGGAGGCCGGTCGCTCCGAGTCCTTCGAGCGCTACTTCGAGGAGTACCGCGAACGCATGGAGGCCGCCCGTTGGCACACGATGTTCACGCTGCCCGGCAATCCCAATGCGGTCCAGGGCTCCGTGCGCGAGACGATCACCTGGGCCGCGGGCACCGACACCCTGGTCATCGAACTGGCAGCCACCGGGCACGCCGACCGCCTGGACCTGTCGCCGGGCGCCGTCACTTTAGCCGACGGGCTGGCGCGCTATGCCGAATGGCGCTTTCCCGGCAGCACCTGCCGGGAGTCGGTCGCGAACGCGGGGACCGACACCTTGCGGGGTCACCTGATGAGCCCGGCGCCACAGGCTGAGGGCGACACCTGGTCGCTTCCGGCCGCCTTCGTCTACGGAAGCGCGTTCCTGCCCGAATGGCAGGAACCGCTGCCCGACCAGCTCTACTGCCCGGCGACCAGGAATTCCCGCCGTGTCTGGCGCATGTCCCTTCCCGAGGGCTGGACGCTGGCGTCGGCACCGCGACCGGTGTCGGTGACGAACCCCCGCCTGGCCCTGTCCGCGCAGGTTGCCGTCATCGACCGGGAACTGGTGATCGTCCGCGAATGGCAATGGCGGCGTGGGATCACACTGCGCGATGCGCGACTACCCCTTGATCAGGCCGTCAAGGCGCTGCGCGAGTTCGAACAGACGCCCCTGCTCCTGATCCGCAACGCGTCCGGCGGTTGACCGGCTGCGGGAATCCGCGAACCATGAAGGTGCGAATCGACATGAGACCGAATCAAAGCCGCGGTCGCTGCGCGTGGATGCTGAGGCTCCTGCCGGTAGTCGCCTGCCTGGGTATCGCCGAGGCGAAGGCGGCCGACAAGGACTGGCTCCTGGGCAACTCCAGCGACGAGGAACTGCTCGCCCTCGTCGGCGGGCTCGACGCCCTCGACGCACCCGGCGTTGCGGAACAGATGCTCATCGCGGACGCCGTGTGCCTGGTCCGCGAGCGCACCCTCGAGTTCGAGCGCAACCGGCACCACATCACCGAGAACGCCGTGTATCGCGTTGCGGACGCCGAGAACAGCGGCCTGGCAACGCGACATTTCCGCTTCCCCGCGCGCAGCCGCATCGAGCAGGCGACTGCCTGGGTCATCCGTGACGGCAGGGTGACCCGCTGTCCCCGTGAGATGATCACCATCATCAAGGGCGGCGCCGAGCGCCCCACCGAGGTGATCCTGGCCATTCCCGACGTGCGCGACGGCGATGTGGTCGGCTGGTCGATCCGCCGGGGCGAGAACCGCGTCCATCCAGGGCTGACCATGGCGCTGCCGGAGCGGTTCCCCGTGAAGCTGACGCGCGTGCGCCTCCTTTCCGACGGCTATGTCGCCTATCGGATCCTCGGGCGCAATCTGGTGCCCGGGTCCTTCGACGTCGATGTCCTCGAGCGGCGCAACGGCACCGAGACCAGCATCCTGGCCGAGATCCGCGATATCACGCCGATGACGGACGGGCCCTATGCGCCGCCGGTGTGGTCCGTCGCCCCCACCATCGACATCACCTGGCGCGGCCTGCTCGATACTTCCATCGGCAGTTGGCTCTTCCTCGCTTCGTGGAGCGAGGCTGCCGTCTGGTTCGAAAGCCAGCTGGCTGACCTGACGCAGGGCGACAAGGCACTCACCGCGAAGGCGCTGGAACTGGTCGCGAAGGGGGAATCGCCCACGGAACGGCTGCATGCCCTCCACGAATTCGTCCAGCGGGAGATCGTCGCCGTGTCCGGGGACGAAATGCGTGCCGAGGACCGGCCGGCTCACGAGGTCTTTGCCTCGCGGACCGCCAGCTCGTTCGAGGCGGGCGTGCTGCTCCACGCCATGGCCCAGGCTGCCGGCCTCGACGTGCGCGCGGTGTTCGCCCGCAGCCTGGATCTGGGTCCCATCGACAACGGCAACCCCAGCCTCCAGCAGTTCAGCGACCTCATCGTCGAGGACCTCGCGGCGCCGGGCAGCTACTGCGTGCCTGGTCGCCCCGACTGCCGGCCGGGGACGCTGCCCGACGACCTGCTCGGCGCCACCGCGCTGGTGCTGGCGCCGGACCTCGAGGCGAAATCACGCGCCGTGGTCGAGGAAGTCTTCTCCTCGGTCGACACGAACGTCGGCAGGCTTATTGCCGTCTACCAGGACCGCGTCTCGCGGCTGCCGTGGCAGACCATGTTCAACCTGCCGGGCAACGCGGCGCTCCTGACGGGCGCTGTCCGCGAAACCGTCACCGGGAAGGCGGGAAGTGACACGCTGGCGATCGAGGTCAGGATCAGCGGCAGAGGCTACCCGGAGGGCGAAGCCGCCCTTGATGACGTGCAGCTGCGATTCCACCAGTACTGCACATCGGCATTCCCGGCTGCCGAACCGCTGGGCGCGATGCCCGGGGCCGGCCGGGAGGCGATAGCCGGCAGCCTGCGATGCGACCTCGGCGAACCGGCAGGCGACACCTGGCTGGTGCCAGGGGAAGCCGTCTTCGGCGCCCCGTTCCTGGCGGACTGGGACGGCCCCGGCGCGGGCCTCTTCCACATCACCGCGACGCGCACCATGACCCGCACCTGGCGCCTGCTGCTCCCCGCAGGCTGGAGACTGGCCGCCGTGCCGCCGGAGCTCGTCGTCAACAATCCGCGCTTCCGGGCGCGGGAGCGGGTTGGCGTCATCGACGGCGCGCTGCTGGTGCTGCGCGAGGTCGAATTCCGGCGCGGCATCACGCCGACATCCGGGCTGGCGGAACTGGAGGCCGCGGTTGCCCGGGTCCGCGACTACGAACTGGCACCGCTCCTTCTGGTCAGGACGACGGCAGCCGCCTCGCGCTGAACGGGACACAGGCGGGCCGGGGCGCACTGCCGCCCCGGCCCGCAACACCACGCCGTTGCCCGTGCTAGCGCCCTGCAGGCACCAGCCCCAGGATGAACGCGAACTCCACCGCCTTTTCCTCCAGCGCCCGGAACCGCCCCGACCGTCCGCCGTGCCCGGCGTCCATGTTCGTCCTCAGCAGCAGCGGGTTCCTGTCGGTCTTCATCGCGCGCAGCCGGGCCACCCACTTCGCCGGCTCCCAGTACTGCACCTGGCTGTCGTGCAGACCGGTACCCACCAGCAGGGCCGGGTAGGCCTTTGCCTGCACCTGGTCGTACGGCGAATACGCGAGCATGTAGTCGTAGTACGCCTTGTCGTTGGGATTGCCCCATTCGTCGTACTCGCCGGTCGTCAACGGGATGGACTCGTCCAGCATCGTCGTGACCACATCGACGAACGGCACCTGCGCGACGGCGCCGCGCCACAGATCGGGCGCCAGGTTGACCACCGCACCCACCAGCAGGCCCCCGGCCGAGCCACCCATCGCGAACAGCCGGTCGCGGGATGTATACTTCCGCTCGACCAGGGCTTGCCCGCAGTCGATGAAGTCGGTGAAGGTATTCATCTTCCTCAGCAGCTTGCCGTCCTCGTACCAGCGACGCCCCATTTCCTGTCCGCCCCGCACATGGGCGATGGCGTAGACGAAGCCGCGGTCGAGCAGGGAGAGCGCGCTCGCGTTGAATCGCGCGCTCTGGCTGTAGCCGTACGAGCCGTAACCGTAGAGCAGCAACGGCGCCGAGCCGTCGAGCGGCGTGTCCTTCCGCCGCACGAGCGAAACGGGCACCAGGGTGCCGTCGCGGGCGGGTACGCGCAGGTATTCCGCCGTGTAGTCAGCAGGATCGAAGCCGCCGAGGACCTCCTGCCGCTTCAGCAGTTCCTGCGTATGGCTGCGCATGTCGAAGGCGTACACGGTGGGCGGCGTGGTCGGCGACGTGTACATGTAGCGCAGCACGTCCGTGTCCATCTCCGGATTCGCCTCGGTGCCCACGGCCCAGGTCGGGTCCGCGAAGGCCAGCGTGTGGTCGGGCCCGCCGCCCGTCGGGATGACGCGCACGTGAGTCAATCCATCGTAGCGCTCAGCCACGACCAGCCAATTCGTGAAGACCTCAAAGTCCTCCAGCAGGACCTCCTGGCGTGCGGGGATCACGTCCCGCCAGGCGTCCTGGCCGGTGCGATCGAGCGGGCATTCCATCAGGCGGAAATTCTCCGCGCCGAGGTTCGTGCGCACCAGGAAGCGGTCGCCCTGGTGCTCGATCGAGTACTCCAGGTCGCGCCGCCGGGGCTGGAAGAGGCGAAACGTGCCGGTCGGATTGTCCGCCTCGAGCACGCGCCACTCGTCACTGAGGGTCTGCGAACTGGAGATCATCAGGTAGCGGTCCGACTTCGAGCGCATGACATCGCACTCGAACGTGACGTCGTCCTCCTGGTAGACCAGCACATCGGCCGCCATGGGCGTGCCCAGCACGTGGCGCCACACCTGCCATGATCGCAGCGTTTCCGGGTCCTGCTTCGAGTAGAAGAGCGTCCGGTTGTCCAGGGCCCAGGTGGCGCCGCCGGTCACGTCGGGAATGATGTCGTCCAGCAGGCGACCCGTCTCGAGGTCCTTCACGCGCAGCGTGTAGAAACGACGTCCCACCGTGTCGACGGCGAAAACGGCCAGGCGACCGTCGGGACTGACCTCGACGTTCGCCAGGGAGAAGTAGCCGGCGCCGACGGCCATGGCGTTGCCGTCGAACATGACCTGCTCGGGCCCTTCAGGGCCGCCCGGCCGGCGGCACCACAGCGGATACTCGCCACCCTCGACGAAGCGGAGATAATACCAGTAGCCGTTCAGTTCGTACGGAGCCGTCGAATCGTCCTTCTTGATGCGTCCCTTCATCTCGGCCAGCAGCGTGTCGCGCAACGCGGCCGAGCCCGCCAGCATCGCCTCGGAGTAGGCGTTCTCGGCCTCGAGGTACGCGATCACCTCCGGGTTCTCGCGCTGCCGCAGCCAGTAGTACTCGTCGCTGCGCGTATGACCGTGGATGGTCATCTCGTGTGGAACGGTCCGCGCCACCGGAGGTGTCGGCGCCTGCGCCAGGGCGCCGGCGGCGAACGTCACCAGCAGCAGCGGCAGGAGCCGGAAAGCTGCACGCTTGGCCATGGGGGTTCCTTTCGGGAAGGCGCGGCCGGCAGGGCGGTCGCGGTTTCCTTTCGACGGCACGGCGTGTATTGTGGACTCATGAGCGACGACAATCAAGAGCGCGACAAGGCGGGGAACCACTCCCCGGTCGAGCCCCGGGCGGACGACGCCGGGCGACAAGACGCCGGGCAACAAGACGCCGAGCGCGATGCCCTCCGCCACCGCGCCTTCGACCTGGCGACGGCCATCGCCCGCGCCGGCGCCGGCAACCTCAAGGGCGCCTCGCCGGTGCCTGCCGCACGCCAGCTGGTCCTGGCCGTCACGGCCCTGCTCGCGGCCCGCCTGCCCGACTCCGAGGGATCCCTGGTCCGCGTCCTGGGGGCTCGCCTGGAAGATGACCCCAACCTGCAGGACCGGCACCGCGGCGCCCCCGCTGCGGCGCTGGCTGAACTGCTCGACCGTGCCCTGGCCAGTCCCACGTCGCTGGCCGACCTGGTCCGCGAGGTCGACGCCCGCTGGGGGCGCGACTACGATGAGCGTCCCCGCTTCGAGGCGAACGGCCGCCCGCCTGCCCCCGACGATCCCTACACCATCGAGAGCGTGCGCACGCTGCTGAAGGCGCTGCGCGATTCCCTGTGAGGTGCCGTATGCCGACCCGTCGCCTGCGTCGCGCTCTCCTGGCCGCAATCCCCCTGTTTGTGGCCTGCATTGCCGGATTGCCTGCTCGCGCTGTCGCAGGGCCGCCAGCCGGGACCACCGCCGCGCTGCAGCGCGTCCTCGATGCTTTCCTGGCCGAGAACCCCCAGGCGCCGGGACTCACCGCCTGGGTGCTGTGCCCGCCGCTGGACCTGGAGTGGTCCGGCGCGGCAGGGACGGTTGCCCGCAACGACACCCGCCCGCTGACACCGGCCCATACCTTCCGCATCGCCAGCAACACCAAGACCTATGTGGCAGCGACCGTCCTGCGCCTGGCCGAGGAGGGCCGGCTTGCGCTCGAGGCACCGCTCGCGGACCTGCTGCCGCCGGACCTGGCGACCGTGCTGGCGGCCGACGGCTACGCGCTCGGGGCGATGACGGTGCGCCAGGTGTTGAGCCACACCGCCGGGCTTGCCGACCACTCGGGGGACGATCGCTACGGTGAGGCGATCATTGCCGACCCTGCACACGCCTGGACGCGCGAAGAGCAGGTGCAGCGCTGCGCCGCACTGTTCGACCCGATCGGTCCGGCCCCGCGCCGTACCGCTACTCCGACACCGGCTACGTGCTGCTGGGAGGCATCG
The DNA here is from genome assembly GCA_016703265.1 of bacterium. Lineage (NCBI taxonomy): Bacteria > bacterium. Next base: position 383,147 of record JADJCK010000005.1, on the reverse strand, counting down.
TCGAGCGGTTGACCGGGAAGCCCCTGGCGGCAGCAGTGCGCGAGCAGCTGGGGTTCGCTCGCCTGGGCCTGGGCGCCACCTGGTGGGAGAACGCCGAACCCGTGCCTGCCGGCGCCGGCCCGCGCGCCCACCAGTACATCGACACGCACGACGTGACCGCCTGGGACCCGAGTTTCGACCTCTACGGCGGCGGCGGCCTGGTGACCGACGTCCGCGACCTGGGCCGGTTCATGCGGGCGCTGCTCGAAGGGGACGTGCTGGGGCGGGAGGCATCGCTGGCCGCGATGACCGGCGCCGGCACGGCCCCCTACCGACTGGGGCTGATGGTGACCGACCTGGACGGACACCTGGGCTTCGGCCACCAGGGCTTCTGGAACACGTTCGCCTTCCACCTGCCGTCGCTCGACGCCACGGTGGCCGGCAGCATCCTCAGCCACGACGCCGCCAACGGGCGCATCCTTGCGGCGCGGCTTGCCGCCTGCCTGGCTGCCGCGATGCCGGCTACAACAGAAACGGCGGGCGACTGAAGTCGCCCGCCGTCCCGGTTCAACTCCGCGGAGACCGCCCCGGTTCCCGGGACGCCTCTGCGCACGTACCGGCTACTGAAGGTACGTGTAGTCCCCGAACACCTCGTCGTACTGCCGCTGCAGCACCGCCGACTCGGGCGCGGTGATGCGCCCCGCATGCACCGCGGCCTCCAGTGCGTGCCGCCAGCGTTCCATCAGGTCGGCCTTCTCGTACGCCACATAGCGCAGCACCTGTCCCACCGTGTCGCCGCGCAGCACGTTGGCGAAGACCATGCGGCCGTCGGGCGAGACGTCGACATGCACGGCGTTCGTGTCGCCGAACAGGTTGTGCAGGTCGCCCAGGATCTCCTGGTAGGCGCCGACCAGGAACACCGCGAAGCAGTAGCGTTCGCCCTGCTTCAACTCGTGCGCCGGCAGGTAGTGCTTGATGTCGCGCAGGTCGGCGAAGCGCTCGACCTTGCCGTCCGAATCACAGGTGATGTCGGCCAGAACGACGCGCCGCCTGGGCTCCTCGGCCATGCGCGAGATCGGCGTGATCGGGAAGATCTGGTCGATGGCCCAGCTGTCCGGCATGGACTGGAAGATGGACAGGTTGCAGAAGTAGGTGTCCGTCAGCAGGGCCGGCAGGCGGCGCAGGTCCTCGGGCACGTAGTGCAGTTCCTGGGTGGCCGCGTTGATCGCATTCAGCAGCGCCCAGTAGCACTGGTCGCCCAGGGCGCGGTCCTCGATGGACATCTGCCCAAGGCTGAACTGCTGCAGCATTGTCTGGCGCAGCTCGACTGCATCGTGCAGCGTTTCCTGGCAGTTCTTGGACGTCAACGACTGCAGCATCAGCGCCATGTTGAGGACGGTGTCCTCCTCGGTCTGCTTCGGCACCTCGGTCACGTCGACCGTGGTCGTGAAGGTGTTGGCCAGGCTGAGCACCTCGGTCACGAGCACCGAAGCGTACGCCACCATCGCGCGACCGCACTCGGTCACCACCATGGGGTGCTCCACGCCGGCGTTGTCGCAGGCGTCCTTGAGGATCCACACCACGTCGCGGGCGTATTCCTCGACCGTGTAGTTCATCGACGACTCGAATGCCGTCTTGGAGCCGTCATAGTCCACGGCCAGGCCGCCGCCTGCGTCGAAATAGCGGATCTTCGGGCAGAACCGCGCCACCTGCACGTACACCTGAGCCGCCTCGCGCACCGCCTGCTTCAGCGAAGAGATGTTCGTCAACTGGCTGCCGTTGTGGAAATGCACCAGGCGCACCCAGTCCTGCTTGCCGTGCTCGGTCAGCAGCTTGATGGCCGCCACGATCTCCGCCACGTTCAGGCCGAACTTGGCGCGCTCTCCGCCGCTGCGCTCCCAGCGCCCGGCGCCGCGACCGGCCAGCCGCAGCCGGAAGCCGATGTTCGGCTCCAGCTTCTGCTCGCGGCTGATGTCCAGCAGCAGGTCCACCTCGGAGGGCTTCTCGATGACGACGATGACCTCGCGACCGACGCGCTGCGCCATCATCGCCAGTTCCAGGTACTGGCGGTCCTTGTAGCCGTTGCAGATCAGGAGCGCGTTCTGGTTGTCGGGCAGCGCCAGCGCCGCCACCAGCTCGGGCTTGCTGCCCACCTCGAGGCCCAGGCTCAGGTCGCGACCGGCGCGGATCAGCTCCGTCACCACGTGGCGCTGCTGGTTCACCTTGATGGGATAGACGGGACGGTAGGCGCCCTTGAAATCGTACTCGGCCATCGCCGCCGTGAAGGCGTTGTGCAGCGTCCGCAGCCGGTGGCGCAGGATGCCGCTGAAGCGGAAGAGGATCGGCAGGCGGATATCGCGCTGGCGCGCCGCTTCGACCAGTTCGTTGAGGTCGAACTCGGGGCCGCCCGGGCCTTCGGGCCGGATGCAGGCATTGCCCTGCCCGTTGACGCCGAAATAGCCGGCGCCCCAGTACTCGAAGCCGTACAGGTGTTCGCTCTTGGCAATGGTCCAAGGGGATCCAGGCAGCATGGCGGCCCTCCGCGACACGCCGGGATTGAACCCGGCCTTGAGTGAGACCCAGACAGGACCGGCCGCGGCCCGCGCCCTACGGAAAGACGGCGCCCCCGAAGGGCGCCGGCCCGCGCAATGTAGCGCCTTGGGGCCGCGATGACAAACCCCTGCCTCACGCGGGCTCGCCGACCGGGGCAGGCGTCCTCAGGGCGCCGGCTTCCGCCGGTACACGGCGAGGGTCGCCGCGATGACCTGCTGCTCGGAGAACTCGGACTCGACCCGCCGGCGCCCCTCGGCGCCGAGGCGCCGGCGCAGGTCGGCATCGCCGGCCAGTTCCTGCAGCGCGTCGGCCAGGCGCGCCGGATCCCGCGGCGGCACCAGCAGCCCGTTCTCCCTCTGGCGCACGATCTCCCGGCAGCCCGGCATGTCGGTCGTCACGATCGGCCTGCCGCAGGCTGCCGCCTCGATCAGGGCCTTCGGCACGCCTTCACCGTAGTACGACGGCAGGCAGACGATGTGGGCCGCCGCGAAGACGTCGGCCATGTTGCCCCGGTGGCCCCACCATTCCAGGCTGCCCTCGGCCTCCCAGGCGCGGATGGCGCCCTCGGGCACGAAGTCCGGGTTGTCCGGGTCGGGCGTGCCCACCAGCACGCAGCGAACGGCCACGCCGCGCTCGCGCAGCAGGCGCGCGGCGACGGCGAAGTCGCCCACTCCCTTGGTCCAGAGCAGGCGCGAGGCGAGCAGCACCACGATCGGCCCCGGCGCCTCGTCGCGGGGCGCGAACTCGCGGGTATCCACGCCGGCGCCGCGGATCAGGTGCACGTGCTGCAGGTCGATGCCGGCCATGACCTCGGCATCGTCGGGATTCTGGACGATGACCTGCGTACCCGCCAGGACGGCGCCCAGCACGCGCCGCATCACCGGCCGCAGCAGTCGCCGCGCGCCGCCGGTCGCATTGAACAGCCAGCCTGTGCCCGCCACGGCGTTGACGACGACCGGCACGCCGGCCAGTCGCGCCGCCAGTGACCCGTACACCACCGGCTTCAGCGCGACATGGTGCACGATGTCCGGCCGCTCGCGCCGGTACAGGCGCACCAGCCGCACCAGGGTCGCCAGCTCGGTCAGGGGTTGGCGCCGCGCCTGGTCATCGGGAAGGGCAGCAGGCGCAGGCCGCGGGCCGTGATCTGGTCGCCGTGATCGCGCACGCGCGTGGCCACGGCCACGTCATAGCCGGCCTCGCGCGCCGCCCCACCCAGGGTCAGGCGGTGCGAACAGAAGTACCAGTCTTCGGTCACCACGAACAGCAGCCTGGTCGGCGCAGCCATCGATCGCCTCAACGGCCGGGCCCGGCGGCGGGCCTCAGCAGGACCTGGAACCCCTTGACCAGCAACTCGGCCTCGTCGAGGCCGCGGAACGGTTCGGCCAGCCGCGCCCGCGGCGTGGGCAACGCCGGCCACGTATCCCGCTGCACCACCTCGACCGCGAACCCGGCCTCCTCGAACAGGCGGCACATCTGCCCGAAACGGATGCGATTGGTGTAGAACCCCGACTCCGACATCCACGGCGCTTCCCACGTCTTCTCGCGGAAGCGGAGGTTGTTGAGGGCGCCGCCCAGGTGATCCTTCAGGTCGATGGTGTGCGAGCAGATGCCGCCGGGATGCAGGATGCGCCGCAGTTCCTTCTGGAACGGCAGGAACTCGCCCAGTCGCACGTGCTCGAGCACCGCCTGCGACCAGATGAAGTGAACGCTGCCGTCGGGGATCGCGCGCAACGACGCCAGTCCCTGCGTGGCGTAGCGGCCGCCCACGGTCCGGAGCATGGTGTCCAGGTCGCCGTCACAGGCGGCCGGCGGCAACGGCGAGCCGCGCTCCGACAGCCACGCCTCGAGCTGCCGGTAGGGCGCCATGTCCGCGCGTGCGAACGGGCCGACATCGACCAGGTGGCAGGTCGCCGCGCCGTGCACGTGGGCCAGCAGGCACGACGACAGCGTGTCGCCGGGCCCCGCCTCCAGGCAGGTGAAGCCGGGCTGGCCCTTGCCGACGAAATCGCTGCGCTCCCAGTGGTGCGCGAACACGTCCCAGGCGTAGGCGGGATCCTCCATGCTGCCGTGCTTGAACAGGTCCAGCCGCTGCCAGAGGTGATAGCGCGCGGGCAGGCGCGACAACACCAGCTTGCTGGCGATCTTCGACCACCAGGGCAGGCGCGACTTGAGTGCGGAGAGACCCATGCGGCAGTGCTCACCAGACGGGCGCTGGAGCCCGGTCGGACAGCGGTGGACCGGCCGGCGGTCGCCGGCAGTGCGTGCCCGGCATGATAACCTCCCGGTCCCGGGTTCGTCGAGCCTTGGCATACGTCGAGCCTTGGCCTACGTCGAGCCTTGGCCTACGTCGAGCAATGGCCCACGTCGAACCTTGGCCTACGTCCAGACCCCGGCCAGCCAGCGCGCGAACAGCACGAATGCCCACACCGCGGCGGCGACCGCTGCCAGGAGCAGCACCAGTGCTCCGAGCGGGACGCCGATCACCACGCCGCGCGATCGGCGGGTGGCGCGCCGGGGGTCGGCCAGCCAGGCCTCGAGCAGGCGTCGATTGCGCGCATGCGACTGGAAGAAGAAATCCGACACGTCGCCGGCCACCGGCACCAACCCCACCAGCAGGTCCAGGGCGACGTTGACGAGCATGTGCGCCAGGACGACCGCGGGCGCCCCGATCCTGCGCGCCGTCCACACGCCGTAGAGCGCGAAGGCGGCGCCGGCGACGTCACCTGCCACCGGCACCAGGCCGAGCAAGGCGTCGAGCCCGAAGCGCCAGCGCGTCCCGGGCACGCGGAAGGCACTGTCGAACAAGTCGGCCAGGCGCCGGAAGCGCCGGAGGTCGGCTTCCTGCCGCGGAGTGGTCACGATCGGCACCGTCAATGCCGGTCACAGCAGCCGGCGCAGGTGGCGCCGTTCTCGGCCGCCTTGCGCATGATCGCCTCGACGGCCAGCGGCGTTCCGGCACCCTTCTGCAGGTCTTCAAAGAAGTAGTGCGGTCCCGGCTTCGCGAGCGGGGCCACCTGCGCCAGGGTGCCGGCTTCGTACAGGCGACCATTCAGCATCACCATGGCGATGCTCCCGCTGTTGCGGATGTCCTGTGAAGGGTCGTCGCGGAACAGCAGCAGGTCGGCGAGCTTCCCGGCGCGCAGCGAGCCGATGTCGCCGTCCAGCCCCAGCTGCGAGGCTCCGTCGATGGTCGCCGCACGCAGTGCCTCGAGCGGCGACAGGCCGCCCTGCGCCAGCATCCACAGTTCCCAGTGCGGGCCGATGCCGGCCATCTGGCCATGCGCTCCCAGCCCGGGCCCGCTGGCACGCCCGGTCTCGGCCACGATGCCGGCCTGCTTGGCATCGAGCACGGCCTTCGCCAGCCGGCTTTCCTCGAAGTGGTTCCACTCCTCGTCCGGCGCGTCGAAGGGCCGTCGCGAGCGCGGGTCCACCACGTACCGCGGCACGAACTTCATCAGGTGCTCGTCGGCCCAGACCTGCGTCTTCGCGTACCAGTAGTTCTCGCCGCCCAGGCCGCCATAGGCCACCACCAGGGTCGGCGTGTAGCCCACGTCGCTGCGGCCCCACATCCCGGTCACGTCGTCGTAGATCCGCGCGATGGGAAGCGTGTGCTCCACTGTCGTATGGCCGTCGACAACCATCGTCATGTTGTGCTGGTAGAGGGCGCCGCCTTCCGGCACCACCATCATCCCGAGCCGCCGCGCGGCCTCGAGCACCATCTGGCGCTGGTCGCGGCGCGGCTGGTTGTAGCTCTTGACGCTGAAGGCGCCCGCGGCCTTCATGCGCTTCAGGTGGAACAGGGCATCGTCGAGCGACTCGACCTCCGCCTTGTAGGCGCCCTGCGCACCGTAGAGGATGGTGCCGGTCGAGAAGATGCGCGGCGTCAGCACGGCGCCGGTCCTCGCCAGTTCTGCGGCCGCGAACACGGACTCGGTGTCGTTGCTCGGGTCGTGCACGGTGGTCACACCGAAGGCCAGGTTGGCCTGTGCGCTCCAGTTGTCCTGCGGCGTGAAGCCGTTCTCGCCCTGTCCGCCGTGCGCGTGCGCGTCGACCAGACCCGGCGTCACAACGCCGCCCTTGCCGTCGATCACGGTGGCGCCGGCCGGAATGGCCACGCTGCCCTCGGCGCCCACGGCGGCGATGCGGTTGCCCTTCACGACGATGACGCCCCGCTCGATCACCTCGGCGCCGCGCGTGCGCCCTTCACGGGCGCCGTCGGCACCGCCCACGTTCTCCATGGTCAGGATCTTCACGTTCGTCAGCGCGATCACGCTCTCGGCGCCGTCGGCGCGCCGCGGCAGGTCCGACGCAGCGGACATCCGGATGGTGGTCGTCGCCGCGACTGCCGGCTCGGCGTCGGCTGCCGCCCCGCCGAAGGTCGAAGCCGCCAGGGCCTCGTCGACGGCCAGCGTCGACAGTTCGGGCCCCAGCGTCCAGTGCAGCGCGCTGCCGTCGCCCGACCAGTGCAGGAAATTGCCGGCGTCGCGGCTCAGCTTGACGATGGGCAGGTTCGTGCCCTTGGGCGCCACGGCGAGCGGCTTGCCTGCATCGATAAAGGGCGCCACGTACACATTGTAGCGCTCGGCGAACGCGACCCGGCGCCCGTCCGGGCTCACGCGCATCTCGGTGGCCCAGTCGCTGGTGAAGTGCGTGCGCTCGCCGTCGCCGGGCGTGGCGCCCGCCAGGGGCACGCTGACCAGCGACACGCCGTCGCTGTCCTTGCCGCCGTCGCGCACGGTCAGGAAGACACGGTCATTGCCCGCCCCGAACTGCGGCGTGCCGCCGCGCACGGCGATGCGCCGCGGCGTCCCGTCGAAGCGCGCCCTGGGATCGGCCTTGCCGGCCCACACCGCGTAGACACCCGGATCGCGCCCCCACAGCGGGCTGGTCAGGTAGCCGCCGCCCGTCTTCTCGAACACGACGAGATTCCCATCGGGGCTGAAGGCCGGATTCAGGTAGTGCCCCGGTTCGGTCGTCAGCGCGCGCGGCTTGCCGCCCTTCGCGTCGATGACCCGCACGGCGGCCAGGCGCTCGTCGTTCCAGGCCACGTACGTGAGCAGGCGGCCGTCGCGCGACCACGCCGGGAAGTACTCGAACTCGTCGGTTGCGGAGGTCAGCCGCCGGGGCTCGCCGACGACACCGTCCGCCAGCGGCGCCGTGTAGAGGTGGCCCAGCGCCTGGAACACCAACCGGTCGCCGCGCGGCGACACCGTCGCGTTCTGGATCATCTTCACGTCGAAGGTGGCCGGCGCCACCTCGACCGGGAACCGCACGGCCTTCGCGATGCGCCGCGTCGACGTCGCGCGGAACGGGATCGTCTCCGCGACCGAGGTCGCCACATCCACGCGCCGGATCTTCCCACCGGACCAGAACACGAGCGAACCGCCGTCAGGGGTCCAGGCCATCGCCGGATAGACGCCGTGAACGGCCCAGGTCTCCTGGTTGTCGCGCTCGAGCGGCGCATACACCGCGCGCGCCCGGCCGCTGCGCAGGTCCATCACGAACAGCGTCGACACGTGGCGTACCCGGCGCACGAACGCAACCGACTGCCCGTCCGGCGAAGGCACCGGCCTGCAGGCGCCACCCGGGCCGGCGATGAGCCGCTCGGTTTCCTGGGTGCGGAAGTCCAGCCGGTCGATCGCATAGATGCCGACGTTGCCGTCCTTGTCGTACTCGAACCCGCCGCCCGGCGCGGCGTCCAGGCTGTAGTAGAGGTAGCGCCCGTCAGGCGACACGGCGGGCTCGCCGGTGTCCTTCTGCTCGCTCTGCTTGGCGGTGAGCTGCACGCCGTCGGTCCTGCCGCTGGCGTGGTACAGCCACATTTCGCCGGCGCCCAGGCTGCGCCGCGAGGTGAAGTGCTTGCGTGCGACGATGTACTGCGAATCGGGCATCCATACCGGCTGCGTGACCAGGCGGAAACTCTCCTTCGTCACCTGGCGCGGTTCCGAGCCGTCGGTGCGCATCACCCAGATGTTGTCGCCGCCCCTGCCTCCCTCGCCCGTCCGGTCGCTGACGAAGGCGATCCACTGCCCGTCGGGGCTGAAGCGCGGCTGCATGTCCCACTGGAGTCCCTCGGCAAGGCACGTGACCTGCGAGCCATCGGTCGAGCCCGTCACCGGCATCGTGTAGATGTCGCCGAGCAGGTCGAAGACGATGGTCTGTCCGTCCGGCGACACGTCGACCGACATCCAGGTGCCGGTGTCGACGTCGAGCGGCACATCCTTCCAGCCCCAGCCGCCGGCAGTGCCGTCGGTGGGCGGGTCGGCGACGTCCCATTTCGCGGAGGTGGCGACCGAGTCGGCGGCCACGTCCTGGTCGACCGCGACAGCGTAGGCAGCGGGTACCGTGAGCAGCACGCACAGGGCCGCACCGACGAACAATGCACGCATGGAAAGCCTCCAACGGAACGGGATGAGCGGGGGAAGATACATCGCCGGCGCGCCGGACCGCCACCGTCGCCGGCGACCCGCGCCGGGCCTATCGCGCCTTGAGCGCGTCGACCAGCGCCCGCAGGCGCCGCACGTCGTCCCAGGTATCACGCTTCCAGCCCGGGTTGCGCAGCAGCGCCGCCGGATGGAAGGTCACCGTCACCGGGATGCCGGCGTAGAAATGCACCGCCTGCCTCAACTTGCCCAGCGAGGCGTCCGTGCCCAGCAACGTCTGCCCGGCCACGCGACCGAGGCAGCAGATGGCGCGCGGCCGCAGGATGGCCAGCTGGCGCCTGAGGTGCGGCTCACATTGGGCGACCTCGGCCGGCAGCGGGTCGCGGTTGCCCGGCGGCCGGCACTTGAGGATGTTGCAGATGTAGACGTCCTGGCGCGCGTAGCCGATGGCGCCGAGGATCTTCGTCAGCAGCTGTCCGCTGCGTCCCACGAACGGCTCACCCTGCAGGTCCTCGTCCTGGCCCGGCGCCTCGCCGATGAAGACGAGGTCGGCGTCCGGGTTGCCCACCCCGAACACCGTGTGGGTTCGCGTCTCGTGGAGCGGGCACTTCACGCACGGCAGCACCTCGGCGCACAGGGCGGCCAGCGCCGCGGCCTTGTCACCGCCGTGCGCGGCCAGCAGGGGGTCGGGCGGCAGCGTGCCGCCGGCAGGCACGCCCTCGCGGTCGATCAGGGCAAGTGTGTCCTTCACGAAGCCGGCGCAGGCGGCTGCGAAGGCCGCATCGGAAGCCGCAGGCGCTTCGACCGCCTCCGGCGCCGCATCCGGCGCGGTAGCGGGCACGATAGCGGGCACGGCGATGGGCGCAGCAACAGGCGCCGCCGCGGCCGCCAGTTCGGGCGCCGCCGAGCCGTCGTCGATGAACCACGCCGGCGCCGTGTGCCGGTTCTGGCGGATCCAGGCCAGGAGGTCGGCGGCGATGGCTGCGGGATCGTTCGCGGGCGGCAATTCGCGGGGATCACTCATCGCGTCACCGCGCCGATCCGGTCGCGGCGTCCAGTTGCGCCAGCAGCGCCGGGGCCAGGGCCGCCTTGGGCTGCGAGCCGCTGCGCCACAACTCCCCGGCGGGACCCAGCAGGATCAGTTCATGGCGCACATCGCCGAAGCCGGAACCTTCCGCGGATGGATTGTTGGCGACGATGAAGTCGAGGCCCTTGGCGCGCAGCTTGCCGAGCGCGCGCGCCACCACATCCTCGGTCTCGAGCGCGAAGCCCACGACCTTCACGCCCGTGGCGCGATGCCGCGGCACGATCTCGCCCAGGATGTCGGGATTGCGCACCAGCCGCAGGTCCCACGTGTCGCCGAGCACGTCCTTCTTCAACTTGCCGGGAGCGGGCTCGGCCGGCGTGAAGTCGGCGACGGCCGCACACATCACCAGCCAGTCGGCGCCGTCGGCGAGCGCCGCATCGACGGCGGCAGCCATCTCACGCCCCGTCTGGACCTGGACCACTCCGGCCAGGCCGCGCGGCACCGGCAGCGCCACCGGCCCGCTCACCAGGGTCACCTGGGCCCCGGCGCCGGCCGCCGCCGCCGCCAGGGCGTAGCCCATGGCGCCGGTGCTGCGATTGGCGACGTAGCGCACCGGATCGATGGGCTCGCAGGTGGGCCCGGCGGTCACGATCACCCGGCGACCCAGCCACGGGCCGGGATCGCTTGCAGGCGCAGCGACAGCAGGCTCGGCGCGCGGCGGCAGCGCTGCCGCCACCTCACGCACCACGGTGAGGATCTCCTCAGGCTCGGACATGCGGCCCTCATCGGTGGTCCCGCAGGCGAGGAAACCCTCGCCCGGGCCGACGAAGCGGATCCCGCGATCGAGCAGGGTCTGCCGGACGACGCGCGTGGCCGGATGCCGCCACATGTTGTCGTTCATCGCCGGAGCCATGACGACCGGACCCGGAAACGCCAGCAGCAGCGTCGAGACCATGTTGTCCGCCAGGCCGCCGGCGGCCTTGGCCATCGTATTGGCCGTGGCCGGGGCCACGACCGCAACGTCGGCCCAACGCGCATACTGGATGTGATCCAGCGCCGCGGTGCCGCGCTCGCCCCAGAGGTCGATCGCCACGGGCGCACCGGTCAGCACCTCGAAGGTCATCGGGCTGACGAACCGCGTCGCGGCATCGGTCATGCCGCAGCGCACGGAAAAGCCCGCCTGCACGAGCAGGCGGGCCAGATAGCAACTCTTGTAGGCGGCGATGCCGCCGGTCACCAGCAGCCGGACCCGTGTCTCGCTGCCGGTCGGGCCGGCCATGATCTAGACCTCGACCTCGGGTTCCTTCTCCAGGCGGGCCAGGCGAGCGCGCTCCTTGGCGTCGTAATGCTCGACCTTGCCGTCCATCAGGCGCTGGACCGCCAGCGTCGTGATCTTGCCGGGCAACGCGACATTGAACATGCGGGCGCGCTCGTTCAACCGGCGCGCTTCCATGGCGGCCACCTTGATGGCGGCGAACTTGTTGGGAATCATTGCTGTGACTTTTTGACGCGGAATGTAGGTCATAGACACCCTGTCCTCACGGCTGGGGTTTCCGGTCGCCGACAATGGCCGGATTGGGCATACCGGGGCCCTGCGCTCCGGAGCGGCGACAAGCGATATAAGATAGGCAATTCGGGCTGGCTGGCAAGGACCGGCTGCCGGCGGGATGGCCTGCGCGATCGTCAACCTGCTCCCATCGTGTCAGTTACGCCCAACTGAGGGGGCATTGGAGGCGCCATCGCCCGCCCCGCCGCCACCCTGTCCCAGCTCGAAGATCCAGACCGCGGCCTGGGCATCGTGCCAACGCAGGTGCGCCAGGTCGGGCCGGCTTTCGAGCACGGCGAGCAGCACCTGCTCGTCCGGCTGCAGGCCCCGCGCCCGGTCCGGTTGCGAGGGCCCGACCAGGACCCAGCCGGCGCCGTACGTGCGGGCGCGCCGCAGCAGGGCAACGACCTCGAGTGTGTCACCGGGCGCGATGACCGCCCGGCGGCAGTGGATGTGCCGCTGCAGCGGCTGCGGCGCCATCACCACCGCCGCGCGATCCGTGTTGGCCAGCAGCCAGTCGGCCCCGACGCCGGGATCGACGAACCCGCGCCCCGAGGCCTCGACGGCCGCATGCAACGGGTGGGTGCCGCGCCATACGTTGTGCGCACACGAGGTGGCGAGGATCACGGCGCAGGCCGCGGGCAGCAGGCGGCCGCGCAACCGCCGGGGACCGCGCGTCGCCAGCGCTTCCACGCCCCCGACCAGCAGCAGGTACAGCAGGGGCAGCACCGGCAACAGCAGCCGCGTCTGCACGCCGGAGGGCCAGCCCGCGAAATTCACCAGCGCCAGCGCCTGGAAGGCCAGGTAGAGCAGCCACAGCTGCGCCCGCGCGCGGCCCACGGCCCCCGCCTGGCCGCGCAGCGCCCGCCAGCCGGCCGCGCAGCAGATCACGACCAGCAACGCGGTCGCGAGTTGCGCTGCGTCATAGAGCGCGCCGGCGCCGCGCGCCTCGAACCACTGCCGAGCCGGATTGCCGAACCAGGGCCACAGCGCCACCGGCAGTTCCCGCAGGTATCCCCAGGCATTCGCGGCCATGAAGGCCAGGCGCTCCGGCAGGGCGCCGCTGTGCCCGAGAAGTTGCGATCGATAGGCCTCGGTGAGCCAGTTGCCGCCCGACCAGCCCGGGAGCCACAGAACCGCCTGCGTGGCCGCGGTCGCCGCCAGCAGTTGCCCCAGCCGGCGCCAGCGGCGCTCCAGCGCCAGGTGTGCAGCCATCGCCAGGGGCAGCGCCAGGCCCACGCTGCGCACGAGCATGGCGAGGCCGGTCACGCCGGCGAGCCGCACCGTGCGCAGCGGCGACGGCTGCGCTTCGCACTGCCAGTCTTCGAACCACAGCAACGCCGCCAGCGACAGCACCGTGAACGGCAGGTCGCTGAGCACGCGCCCCGACCAGCCCACGACCCACGGGTTCAGCGCCGTCAGTGCCACCAGCGCCAGCCGCACGCGCGGAGCGGCCCCCGGTCCGGGCAGTCGCCAGCACAGGGGCAACAGCAGCGCCGCCGCCAGCAGCGGCACCATCTTCAGGGCGGCCAAAGAGGCGGGAAAGGCCAGCGCCAGCGGCGCCAGCAGCAGCGGAAATCCCGGCGGAAACAGGCCGGGGTTGGCGGGTGCCGCATCCGGTCCCACCGCGAGCACGGGTCCGCGTCCCTCGGCCAGCGAGCGCGCCGTCTCCACATAGACCGCATCGTCGGTGATGGAACCGACGGGCGCCTCGCCCACGCGCAGCGCGACGAAGCCCGCCCACACCACGACGATGGCGGCGAGCAGGAGCCGCTGCCGCTGTCCAGGGCGCGCGAGGAGCCTGCGTGGCTGGGACATGCGAAGGAAACCTGGTGGTTGCGGGTGGTGCCTCGGACCGCGATCCCGGTGCGGATTCAACCACGCCGGATCCCGCGCGCGCCAGCGCGAATCACGGCGCCCGGGCTAGCGTATGCCCAGCAGTCGCAGCACGAGAGACGGCTGGCGTTGCGCCTGCGCGAGCATGGCCACGGCCATCTGCTGCAGGATCTGCGCGCTGGTCAGCTCGCTCATCTCGGCGGCGTAGTCGACGTCGCGGATGCGGCTGTCGGCGGCGGCAAGGTTCTCGTTCTGGTTCTGCAACATGCGGATCACGCTCTCGAGCCGGTTCTGCGAGGCGCCGAACGATGCGCGGCCGGAACTGACCCGCTGCAGGGCCTCTTCGATCGCCGACAGCGGCTGCTCCGCCCACGAGGCCGGATTGCCCGCGAGGCTCAGCGTATCGAGCCCCAGCGAAGCGGCGGTGTACGAGCCACCGAGATCCAGGCCGATGCCCGCGCCCGATCCCACCCGCACCTCAGCGCTGCCTCCGCTGCCGTCCAGCAGGTTGCGCCCGTTGAACTCCATGCTGACGGCGATGCGATCGATCTCGTCGACCAGTGCCTGGAACTCGGCGTCCAGGAAGCCGCGCTGCTCGTTGGTGACGGTGCCCGTCATCGCCTGCTGCGTCAGTTCGTTCAGGCGGATGAGGAGATCGGCCATCGACTCGAGCCCGCCGTCCGCCGTCTGCAGCAGCGAGATGCCATCGGCCGCATTGCGCGCGCCCACCTCGAGGGCCCGCATCTGCCCGCGCAGCCTTTCGGAGACGGCGAGCCCCGCCGGATCGTCGGCAGCCCGGTTGATGCGCAGGCCGCTGCTGAGCCGCTCCAGGGAGCGGTTCACGCGCGCGGTCGCGTTGGCGAGATGACGCTGCGCCGCCATCGCCGCCACATTGGTGCCGATCCTGAGGCCCATGCGGGCGCTTCCCCTCCTGGGAGCCGGCAACGGGGCCGGCAACGGGATCCTTCCCCCCAGGTTGTTATCGGCAGGAGGGGCGGGAAACTGTACCGTTCGCCTCGCCCACCCCTTGGCGCCGGTCAGCCGGCCAACGGCTGCCCGAAGGCGCCCCCGAACACGAATTCCGCCTGCGGCCGCCGCGCGCGGGGCGCCAGGTCGCGGGCCGCGAACTCGCCGACAGGCTCGCCGGCGTAGCCGATGGCCAGCCCCGTGAACGCCGCGAACCCTGCGGGAATGGCGAACACCTCCCGGGCCACCTCGGGCAGGATGCCCCCCATCTGGTGCACGCCCAGCCCGCGGGCGGCAGCTTCCAGCGTGAGCTGCGCCGACGCCAGGCCCAGGTCGTGCACGGCGGTCCGGTTCGGCTCGCCGGTGCGCGCCAGGTTCAGCGACACCACGCCCAGCGCGAGCACCGGCGCGTACAGCGCCCACTTGCGATTGCCTTCCACCAGGCACTCCAACAGGCGTGCGAAGTCGCGAGGGTCCTCGCGTGTGGCGACCAGGTAGCGCCACGGCTGTTCATTGAAGGCCGAGGGCGCCCAGCGCGCGGCCTCGAAGATCGCGCGGAGGTCGGTCGCCGGCACCGGCCGGTCAGCCCAGGTGTAGGGACTCCAGCGCGCGGCGACCGCATCCTGCACCGCGTGATCGAGACCGGGCTTCTTCGCTTCGTTCATGGCAGACATCCTTCGTCAATTCAGGTCGAAGAGCAGGAACTCGGCCTCGTCCAGGCCGGTGAACACCAGCCGCGACTCGTCGCTGATCGCGGCGCCGTCGCCCCCGGCCAGTTCCAGCCCGCTCATGTCCAGGCGCCCACGCACCACCTGCACCCAGGCGTGGCGGCCGGGCGCCGGCTCGTGCACCACCACCTGCCCCGGTCCGAGAATGCTCGCGTACAGGCGCGCGTCCGTGTGGATGCGCAGCGCGCCGTCGGCGCCGTCGGGGTCGACGATCAGGCGCAGCCGGCCCTGCTTCTCCTCGGCAGCGAAATACTTGTCCTCGTAGCCGGGATCGATGCCTTCCCGTGCCGGCCGCAGCCAGATCTGCAGCAGTCGCAGGTCGGTGTCGGGCGAATGGTTGAACTCGCTGTGCATCACGCCGCGCCCGGCGCTCATGCGCTGCACTTCGCCCGGGTAGAGAACCGAGCCGGTGCCCAGGCTGTCGCGGTGCTCGAGTTCGCCCTGCACCAGGTAGGTGACGATCTCCATGTCGCGGTGGCCATGCATGCCGAAGCCCTGCCCGGCCTTCACGATGTCGTCGTTGATCACGCGCAGTGTGCGGAAGCCCATGTGCGCCGGATCGTGGTAGTCGGCGAAGGAGAATGTATGCCACGTATCGAGCCAGCCGTGGTCGGCATGGCCGCGTTCGCTTGCCGGTCGTTTGCGGATCATGGGTTGCCTCCCCGGTTCGGGTCCGCCCCATGATAGTTGTTGCAACAGGTATTCGCCACCCGCCCGCGCTCCCCGCGGCGCCGGCCCCGTCGGGCGCCCGGTGGGAACGGCGAAGGGGCGCCGCGCGGCGCCCCTTCCCATCCACTGCGGGCTTCGGAACGCCCTAGAAACGGATCCCCATGTGCACGCCGACCATGTTCGCATCGCTGATCGCGTTGAAGCGGCCCTCGAAGAACATCTTCGGCGTGGCGTTGATGCCCGCGCCGAAGGCGATCGCCAGGTCGCTGCTGCTGTCGTCGAAGTCGGGGATGTCGGAGTCGTCGTAGTCGATATCAGCCATGCCGAACGCAAGACCGACGCCGCCCAGCAGGTACGCCGACGAGTTGTTCAGGTGGTACTGCCCGATGAACAGGATGGGGATCATGCTCCAGCTCACGTCGGCGCCCGGCATATCCTCGGTGGAGAACATCAGGTACGTGGCCTCCAGGCCGAAGGACGTGCTTTCCGAATGCGGGACCAGGACGCCGAGGCCGGCGCCGTAGCCGAGGCTGACGAAGTCGCCCCAGTCGCCCATCGGGAAGGTGGCCTCGACCTGGCCGTAGAACTGCTTGGCGTCGAAGTCGAGAGCGAGCGCCGGCGCCGCGGCGAAAGCGGCGAGTACGGCGAGGAACATGAGCTTGCGCATAGTTGTCTCCTTGTCGAGCGGTTGGGTGGCGGCGGTCCGCCTCACGGGCGACCCGGTCCGCCGGGCAGTGTGCCCCTGGCGAACGAACCGGTGAACTGTTCCCTCAAGTCGATAGCCGGACGCCACGATGGGCATCGCTGATGCTGCGGCATACTACTCACGCCGGGGCCGGACGCCAGGTGGATTGCCTACCAGCGGAAGCCCGTGGCTGCTGCCCGATCGCGGACGCCGGCGTAGACTGAACCGGCTTCTTCAACTGAGAGGAGAGGGATCGCCAACCGGTGCCCGCCGCCACCGGCGGTGTCTGCGGCCACGGTGGCCATCTTCCAGCGGCGATCGAAGGGCGAGGCGCCCCACGACACAACCTGGATCTTCGCATAGCGGGCGAGGCTGGTCTGGCGGCACCACCAGCCGCCGCGCGCACCGACGTGCTCCGCCATCAGGACATGGCCCAGCGAGCGGGCCTGACGCCCGCCCACGTACCACAGGAGCGCTGCCGCGGGAGCCGCGATGATCAGCGCCGTCATACGCAGCGCGGGGAATACCGCCAGCAGGGCCAGGACCGCACCGAGCCGGCGGAGCAGGTCGCGCCGCAGTCGCCAGGCCGCCTGCGGGGAAGCCGCGTGCCATTCCAGCTGCGACAGGGTGATGCCGGGATGAATCTCGGCCATCAGGCCATCGACCAGCGCCGAAGGCAGCGACGGAGCCAGCCACTCGCGGCCCGGACTGGCGTCCTTGTCGCCGCCGGCGGTCTGCACGCGCACCTCCACGCGATCGAACAGGCGCATCAGCGCCGCCTGCCGCACCGTGACCAGTTGCACACGCCCGAGCGGGATCGTCCCGTGGACGCGGGTGAAGAGTCCGCGCGAGGTGCGCAATTCGTCGCCCACGCGGGTCAGCGTGAAACCGTAGAGCTGGACCACGGCCCATCCCACCGAAAGCAGGCGGATCACGACCAGCGCCGCTCCTGCACCGCCCACGAGCACGGCCAGCAGCGCCGGGTCGGGATCGGTGAACAGCCTGCCGTCGTCATGGAGGCGCGAGAGGTACGCCTGGACCATGTCGGTCGGCTTCCCCAGGCTGCTGTCGAACAGGTTCGCCTCCCAGAGCGCGCCGAGGGCGGCGCCCAGCACAATGCCCCCGCGATTCTGCGTCAACCCGAACACGAGCAGGTCGCGCAGCCGCAGGCGCACCAGCTCGCGTGCTGCCGGCGCCGCCATGGCGCCCGGGGCGGATGCCTCGCCCTGGACCGTGCCGGTCCCTGCCTCAGTCCCCAGCCCGGCCCGTCGCTTGCCCTCGACGACGCGGCGCCGCACCTCCTCGGCATCAGCCAGTGCCAGCACCCGCAGGCGGGCTTCCTGTTCGCTGGCCCCGGCCGTCTCCACCCGCACGTCGGTGACGCCGAGTAGCCGGTGCAGCGGCCCCTGCACGGTCTCGATGTTGTGGACACGCGCGTAGCGCACATGCCGCACGTTGCGGAAGAGCAGGCCGGTCCGCACGATGAGCTCGTCGTCGGCCAGCTCGTACCAGGTGGTGAAATAGCGCCAGACCGAAAAGCCGGCGACAGGCAGGGAAAACCAGGCCACCCAGAGTTCCCACGGTGACTGGCGCGCCGTGAAGACGAGCGCAGCCAGGGGAAAGATCAGCCCGCGCAGTGCATCGCCGGCCATGAAGAGCAGGGACCACCGGTGCAGGCGGCGGCTAGACGACATCGTCGTCCGTCCCGGCCAGGAGCTGGTCGCGGATGGCCGTGGCGGTTTCGTGGGCCAGTCCAGCCAGGGCGACCTCGGCATTCTCGGTGCCGGCTGTGAAGACACGGAGTGTGGCCAGCCCGAAGCGGCGCTCAAGCGGGCCCTGCGAAACGTCGGTGTGCTGGATCCGCGAACGCGGGACGTGGCTCACCCGCCGCCACCAGACGCCGCGGCTGATCTCCAGCCCGTCACGGCCGTGGCGATAGGTCGTGTGGGCGTGCACGGCGGCGGGCCAACTCCAGGCCAGGGCGCCCGAAGCCGCGATGACCAGCACGACGACACCTGCGCACAGCAGGCGACCGGCGGGAGCCAGGCCGTCCGCGACCAGGAACACGATGGCCAGGGCCATCGACAACACCATCGCGATGATGCCGGTCGACACCGCGCCGACCATGCGACCGTGGGTCACGTGACGCGGGTCAAGCTGGAGGTAGTCGTTGCCCGGGGCCGGGGCAACAGCGGGCACAGACACGGTCGGCGGCACTTCGGCAGGCAGGTCGGCGCGGGTCATGGGGCCCTTTCCGGTCCGGTCAACCCAGGGGCGCCCGCCCCCGCGCGCGACACGCTTCGGCGGCAACGATGGCGGACAACCGCCCCACGGCAGCCTCCACCTCGTCGTTGACGACCCAGTAGGCGTAGTGGTCGGCCAGGCCGACCTCGTGCCGCGCGTTGCGCAGCCTCGTGGCGATGGCCTCCTCGCTCTCGGTGCCCCGCGAACGAAGCCGGCGCTCCAGTTCGTCCCAGGAGGGCGGGAACAGGAACACCGCTACGAGTTCGTCGCCGAACTGT
This sequence comes from bacterium, assembly GCA_016703265.1. NCBI lineage: Bacteria > bacterium. The sequence continues at coordinate 364,253 of JADJCK010000005.1, read as the reverse complement.
TTCAGGACATTGAGCCCGCCCTGGACGTCGATATCCAGCACTGGGATCTTCCCGGCCCGCTCCATCTCCGCCAGGCGCGAGCGGCGCGTCCCGTAGCGGTGGAGGTGCACAGGGGCCCATTCGACGAAGGCATCCTCGGCGATCAGGCGGTCAAACGTCGCATCGTCGACGAAGTCGTACTCGCGGCCGTCGACCTCGCCGCCGCGGATGGGACGCGTGGTGGTCGACACCGAGAAGGCCAGGCGCGGCTCGCGCGCGAGCAACTCGTTGATCACGGTGCCCTTGCCCGCGCCCGAGGGGCCGGTGATCAGCAGGATCATGCCGCTACTCCAGGTTCTGGATCTGCTCGCGCAGCGACTCGACCTCGTCCTTCATCACGATCACGGCCTGCGTGATGTCCATCAGGTTGGTCTTGCTGCCCATGGTGTTGACCTCGCGATGCATCTCCTGCAGCAGGAAGTTGATCCGCTTGGCCACCTGGCCGCCCTCGGTGAAGGCGGCGCGGAAGTGCTCGATGTGGATGCCCAGCCGCTCGCATTCCTCGTTGATGTTGGAGCGGTCGGCAAGCAGCGCCACTTCCTGGGCCAGGCGCTGCGGCTCGAGCGGCTCGCTGAGCAGCTTCTCGAGGCGATCATTCAGCTTGCGCTGGATCTCGGCTGCAGCCAGCGGCGCCAGCTTGCGCACATCGGCCAGCTTCGCCTCGACGATGTCCAGCCGCCCGTTCATCTCGCGCACCAGTGCGGCGCCCTCGGCCTTCTTCATCTCCTGCAGGCCGCGGGCGGCCCCGGCCAGTGCCAGCATCAGCGCCGCCCGCGCATCCTCGGGCTCGAGATCAGGTTCCTCGACGCGGAACAGGTCCGGCAGCATCAACAGGTGCTTCAGCTTGACCGGTTCGGCGGGCTCGCCGGTGGCGCGCGACAGTTCGGCGGCCGCGGTCTGCACCATGCGGATGCCCTGCGCCAGCCGCTCGGGATCGGCACCCGAAGCCGCGCCGCCGCGGGCGATCTCGACCTGGACGCTCACCGACACGCGGCCGCGGGCGATGTTGTCCTTCAGGAAGTTGCGTACATCCAGTTCATAGGCCGCCAGCAGCGAGGGCAGCTTCAGGCTGACATCGAGGAAGCGGTGGTTCACCGAGCGGAACTCCACCGTGATGGTGATGGGCCCCGCCGTGCCCTCGCCCGTCCCGAATCCCGTCATGCTCAGCATGTCCACTGCCGACCCTCCGCGTTCGTGGCGCCCGTCACTCCTGCCCGTGCGCGAAGTGTAGGCGAGCCGCCGGATGCGGGCAAGGCGGCGTTGCCGCCCCTGCCGTCCTGCCGGCCCGGGAACCTGTGGCGCGGCAGCGGCGTACGATGCTAGAATGCCCCGTGCACAAGCCTGCCGCCCCCGATCCCAGGGAAAGGACCCCGAAATGACCCGTGGACGCTTCGCGCCTGTTCTCGCCGTCGCCACCCTGCTCTGCGCCGCCACCGCCGCCGCCCAGGGCGACTACGAACTGCAGTACCCGGTCGGCGTCCGCGCCGGCTACACGTCGTGGGAGAATGTCGGCCAGATGCACTTCGGCGCCCACGTCGCGATGGGCGAAGTCATGGAGAACATCTCGTTCACCCCGAACCTGGAGCTGGGACTGGGTGACAACCTCACCGTCGCCACGATCAACGGCGACCTCACCTGGTCGTTCAGCGAGATGACCACCGGTGCCTGGGGCCTGTACGCCGGCGGATCGCTGGGCCTCATCTGGGTCGACCCCGAACTGGGCGACGCGAACACCGACCTGGGACTCAGCGCACTGGCCGGCCTGACCCGCCACTTCGCCAACGGCCACGACGGCTTCTTCGAGGTGCGCGCGGGCCTGCTCGACAGCCCGGGCCTGAAGCTCACTGTCGGCTACAACCTCTTCTGACGATGGGCGCACCCGGCGCCTTCGCTGATGCCGCCGCGCTGGCCTCCAGGCTGGCGCGGTGGCGCGTTTGTTACGGTGGTCGCCCGCTCTTCCGCGCCGCCGCCGGTCCGCGCTGGGTGCGCCTGCACCTGGCCGGCGACGAGCATTTCTGCCTGCTGCTGACCACCGTACCGGGCGCCACGCAGCTGGTGGGCCTGCACGGTCGCCTGCCCGAGGCCCTGACCGCGGCGCTGCCCGCCGAGCGCGACCATCCCCTGCCGGCTGCCCTCGCCGGTACTACGCTCACCGGACTGGCCGCCCTGCCGAACGAGCGGGTGGCCTGTCTCCGCTTCACTCGCCCGGACGGTTCGCCGCTGCACCTGCTGCACCAGCTCTTCGGTTCGCCCGGCAACACCGTGCTGCTCGACGGCGGCAGCCGCTGCCTGTGGGCGGCGCATCGCCCGCCGAACGCCCTGCTGGCGGTGGCGCCGGGGCGTGGCATCTACGCCGAGGCGGCGCGCGCCCCAGGTGAAGCATCCGGAGTCGGCGAACCGCCGGACGACGACGAGGCCGAATCCGACGCCGCGCTGGGGCACCTCGCCGCAACGCTGGCCGAAGAGCTGCTTGGTCGCGCCACGGTGGCGCTGGACCGGCGGCTGCGCGCGGCAAGCCGCCTTTGCGAGCGCCGGACTGCCGATCTCGCCGGCGCCGGCGCCGGCGATGAACACCGCCGGCGCGCCGAAGCCCTGGCCGCCAGCCTGCACACCATCCGGCAGGGTGCATCCTCGTGCGAAGTCACCGACCCGCGCGACGGTGCCCGCGTGACCATCGAACTGGACCCGGCGCAGGGTCCGGCAGCCAACCTGGCGGCGCTGTTCCACCGCGCACGCAAGGCCGATCGCGGCCGCGAAGTGATCGCGGCCAAACTGTCCGAGGCGCAGGCCGAAACGGACGCTCTGCGCTCGGCACTGGACGGACTGGCTGCCCTGCCGGCTTGCGCCGGTGGCCTGCAGAAGCTGGCCGCCCTGCAGGAGTGGCTGGCGGGGCGCTCCGACCTTGCCCGCGACGGCGGCAGCCGGGCCGGGGCCGCCCGCCGCAGCGGCGCCGATGAGGAGCCCTCGCGCCCGTTCCGCCGCTATCTCATCGACGGCCGGTGGGAAGTCTGGGTGGGCCGCAGCAGCCGCGAGAACGACGAACTGACGCACGGCGCCGCGCACAGCCGCGACCTGTGGCTGCACGTCCACGGCGCCACCGGCAGCCACGTGGTCATCCGCACCGGCGGGCGGCCCGAACTGGTGCCGCGCGGCGCGCTCGAGAAGGCGGCCGCCCTGGCCGCGCTGCACAGCAAGGCGCGCAACGCGTCGCTGGTGCCCGTGGTGTGGACCGAGAAGCGGTACGTTCGCAAGCCGCGCAAGTCGCCGCCGGGACTGGCGGTCACGTTGCAGGCTCAGACGGTGATGGTGGCGCCGGGAATCGCTGCCGGTGTGGAGCCGGCGTAGGCGGCAGATTCAGTCCGCTCCACGCCTGATGCGGGCCAGGTCACCCGAGTGCCCCAGGAAGATATCCAGCAGTTCCGGATCGAAGTGCTTGCCGCGTTCCGCCTGCATCGTCTTCGCGGTCTCCTCGTGCGTCCACGCATCCTTGTAGACGCGGCGGCTGGTCAGGGCGTCGTAGACGTCGGCAATGGCTACGATGCGTGCCGACAACGGGATCTCGCGGCCCTTCAGCCCGGCCGGATAGCCGGTGCCGTCCCACTTCTCGTGGTGGCAGCGCGCCACCTCGGCGCCCATCGAGATCATCGCGTAACGGCCGTAGTCGTTGATCAGGCCCTCGAGCAGCTCGGCGCCGATCTCGGTGTGGGAGCGCATCACCGCGAACTCGGGTTCGGTCAGTTTGCCCGGCTTCAGGAGGATGGCGTCGGGAATCCCGACCTTCCCCACATCGTGCAGGGCGGCCGCGCGGGCGATGGTGTCGACGAACTGGGGCGTGGCTTCGGGGTAGGCCGGCCGGTCCGCCAGCAGGCCGGCCAGGAAGCCGGCGTAGGCACACATGCGGTGCAGGTGCTCGCGGATGTGCGTGTCGCGGATCTCGGCGAGAAGAGCCATGCCGCGGATCACGGCGTCGCGGCTGCGGCTCAGCTCGTTCACCAACCGGATGTTCTCGAGCGAGTAGGACATCTGGTCGACGAGCATGGTGCACATGCCGAGCTCGGTCGCCGTGAAGGCCGCGGGCTTCCGGCTGCCGAAGTCGAAAACCCCGACCGGGCCGCGGAACGAGATGATCGGCAGCGCCACGGCGCTGGCGACACCTGCGGCCAGCGGCTGCAGGCCCTCGAGCCCGGCCACGTCCGCCACGTGGACCAGGTATTCCTCGCTGAAGGCCTGGGCATGCATGCTGCCGGACTCGCGCACCGGCACGCGCAGGCCCGGCTGCAGGCCGCGATAGCCGTCGGCCGCGCGCAGAACGAGCTCGTCGGTCGCACGGTCCACCAGGAACAGGGCGCAGGCATCGCAGCCGATCACGCGGCGCGCGCCGGCCACGACATCGGCATAGGAGGCCTCGTCCACCGGCATGCAGACCAGGCGCGCGTTGAACGCCTGCAGCGCGCGCAGGCGATCCACATGCACGCCCGCATCACCATCGGCTGCCGGGTCAGGCAGGCCGGGGCGTGTCAGCGTGGGATATCCGGTATCGTCGGCCATCGGTTCCCTGGTGTTCCTGCGGCCCCCGCGGGCCGTCTGCGTAAGGGATGCCCTGACGGGGCGTTGATCGGCCATCGGCGCCCCGACTTGACCGATTTCGCCGGCCTAACTCAGCGCAGGCGCTCGATTTCCTCGACCAGAACCCGTTCCAGATCGGCCTTGTCGATGTTGCGGTGCAGTTCGCCCTTGCGGTAGATGGCCACCTTGGTGCGCCCGGCGGCAATGCCCAGGTCGGCGGTCTTCGCCTCGCCCGGGCCGTTGACGATGCAGCCCATCACCGAAATGACCCGGTCGGGCGGCAGGTCCTTCGCCAGTTCCTCGACGCGCGTGGCCAGGGCCACGACATCGACCTCGACCCGGCCGCAGGTCGGGCAGGCCACCACGCGGGCATAGCCCTCGCGCAGGCCGAGCGCCTGCAGCATGTGGAAGGCCGCCTTGATCTCGTAGACCGGGTCATCGGCCAGGCTGATGCGCACCGTGTCGCCGATCCCCTCGCCCAGCAGCACCGACATCGCGGCGACCGACAGGGAGGTACCGGCCAGCAGCGTGCCCGCTTCGGTCACGCCCAGGTGCTGCGGCACGTCGCACTGCGCGGAGAAACGACGGCAGGCCTCGACAACCTCGGCCGGCGTGCTGCTCTTGAGGCTGACGGCCACATCGGAAAATCCGAACGCGGCCAGGGCCTCGATCTCGTCCAGGCCGCTCTGCACCAGCGCCCCGGCAGGGTCGCGTTTCACCAGCTCGTCGTAGCGACGATGCAGGCTGCCGCGGTTGACCCCGACACGGATCGGCACGCCGCAATCCTGCGCCGCACGGGCCACCTCGCGCACGTGGTCGCGCGAGCCGATGTTGCCGGGATTGATGCGCAGCTTGGCCACGCCCGCCTTCAGGGCTGCGAGCGCCATCGTGTGGTCGTAGTGGATGTCGGCGATAAGCGGCAGGTTCGCCTCGCGCACCAGCTGCGGCATGGCTTCGGCGGCCGCCTGGTCGTTCACCGTCACCCGCACGTACTCGGCGCCGGCCGAGGCCAGCTCGCGAATCTGCTCGAGAGTCGCCTGCACGTCGCCGGTGCGCGTCGTGGTCATGCTCTGCACGCGCACCGGGGCGCCGCCGCCCATGGGTACGCCGCCCACGTTGATCTGCCGCGTCGGCCGCCGCGGCGCGCACACGGGGCGCGGCGCCACGCGGCGGGGGTCCAGGTTCTGGGGCTCGTTCATGTCTGCCCATCCGCAAGGGCCGGACCGGCGCGGCGCAGGTCGCCGTCGCGCTCGGTCACGCCCGACTGGTCAAGGTATTCGAGCATCGGGATCCCGAGCTTGCGCGTCAGTCCGCTCAACTCTCGGAAACCGCTGAAGGTCAGTTCCGGTTCGCGCGCGAAATGGGCCCGCAGCTTCGCCACAAGGGCCGCGCGCGCGCCGGCCGCGACAAGGTAGTCGCCGGCGACCGGCACCGCCCGCCCGTGATCGACCAGCCAGCGGGCCACCTCGGCCGGCTTGAAATCCTTCAGGGCGGCATCGGCGGCCGCCCGCTGGAAGGTCGGCGAGCCGGCCGCCCAGTGGTCCAGACGCGGCCACTCCAGGCCGAGAGCGTCCAGTTCGGCCACCACCTGGTCGACGGCGTTCTGAAGGCGCACGTTCAGCTTCGGTCCCTCGGGCGAGGCCGCAATACGGTCACCGACCACGACCCAGTTCCCGGGCGCCGCCAGCGCCGAGCAGACGGCGTTCCACTCGTTGGCGCCGCCGGTGAACTCGCAGCGCCGCCGCGCCTCCTCCTTGGAGATGCCCAGGCGCAACGGGAAGCGCCGCGCATGGTCCTGCACCTGCTCGCCGACCGCGACGGCCAGTTGTGCCAGGACGCTGCGGTGGTAGACGCGCGCACCCACCGCCTGCAACAGCGGGTGGTCCGCCCAGGTGCCGGCCGCTTCGGGAGCCAGCCCCGCCGTGCCCGCATCGGCCAGCTTCTTGAGGAAGAGCTCCTCGGGCGAGCCCGTCTCGAGGACCGCCAGCTGCGCCAGCACCTCGTCGTCGAAGCGCTTGTGCAGCGCCGGCGCTGCATCGAGCACGACGCCGCCGGCCACGCTCACCAGCGGCGAGTAGAACCGCAGCACCAGGCGGTCGCCGTACGCGGCCACCAGTTCGTCCTCCAGGTGCAGCTGCGCCAGCGCCGTACGGACGCCGCCCGCCTTCGCGGCCGTCTCGCCGCCCAGTTCCTGCACATCGAGCAACACGATGCGTGCGAGTACTTCGCGCCCGGCGTGGTGCACATGCAGGCGCTGGCGGTTCTTGATGGCGCGGCGGCAATGCTTCATCAGGTCCAGCCGGATGTCGAGGCGCTTCGTCGTCGCCGCCGCACGCGGAGCCACGACCTGCTGCCCGCGCTCCATGTCGTCGCGCTTGACCCCGTGCAGCGCAAGAGCCAGACGCTGGCCCGAGGCGCCGCGCGGTGCCGCGTGCCCGTGCACCTGCACTTCGCGCACGCGGACGGGCAGGGCGCCCGGCTCGACCAGCAGCTTGTCGCCCTCGCCGACGGCGCCGCTCCAGCACGTGCCCGTCACCACGACGCCGGCGCCGGGCATGGTGAACACGCGATCGACCGGCAGTCGGAACAGGCCCTGCTCGGCGCGCTGCGGCAACGCGAGGGCCTCGGCCTTGAGGGCGGCGCGCAAGTCATCCAGCCCCGTACCCTTGTGGGCCGAGACCGCGATGATGGGCTTTCCTTCAAGGAAGGTGCCGGCCACGAGGTCGGCAGCCTCTTCGGTCACGACGCCGACAAAATCCTCGTCGACCATGTCCGTCTTGGTGACCACGACCAGCCCGCTGCGCACGCGCAGCGCATCGAGGATTTCCAGGTGCTCGATGGTCTGCGGCATCACGCCCTCGTCGGCGGCAATCACGAGGAAGGCGAGATCCACGCCCCCGGCGCCCGAGACCATCTGCTTGACGAACTTCTCGTGCCCCGGCATGTCGACCACGCCCAGGTGCACGCCGTCGCCCAGGTCCAGCTCGGCAAAGCCCAGCTCGATGCTGATGCCCCGCTCCTGCTCTTCCTTCAGGCGGTCGGTGTTGGTGCCCGTCAGGGCCGTGACCAGGGCGGTCTTGCCGTGGTCGACGTGCCCGGCGGCGCCGAGGATGAAATGGCGGCTCTGGTCGGTCATGGGCCTGCGGGGGGTTCGGATGTGGAAGGACGCGCCGGGCCGGATGGCCCATAGGCCAACTATACACGCCGGGACGGGTCCGGCGCCACCGGCAGGCAGGCCAGCCCGGGCTAGAAGGGGATCGAGACGCCGACACCGTCGGGCAGGACCACGGCCTGGGCGCGACCCGGCAGGAAGCCCGCCCCGGCCACGATGTCGCCGCAGGCCAGCCCCAGCGCGGCCCCGGCCAGGACGTCCGACTGGAAGTGGCGGAATGCCTCCATGCGCCCCAGCCCCGTGGCCGAGGCCAGCAGCAACCGCCGGCACGGCCGCCTTCCATCCGAAATGGTGCGCCAACACCGGCACGACGCTGAACGCGACCGCCGTGTGCCCCGAGGGGAATGAATGGGGTCCCCCGGAAGGCCGGCGCCGGCTGAACGCCACCTTGGCCGCCCACACGGTGCCGCTGCTCATCAGGAAGGTCTCACAGAGATCGCCGCCGACGGCGGCCGTCTTCCCGTCACCACCCAGTCGACCGGCCGCCAGCACACCCAGCGACAGGCCGCCGATGACCAGGCCGTCGCCGTAGATGTTGCCCAGATCCGCGAAGGTGTCGAGCGACGAACCGTCGAGCAGGCGTTGCGCCGCCTGCGGGCTCTCCTCGTCGTGGGACCAGACCGAGACCAGGCCCCCGGCGGCGAGGATGATCGCCGGGCGCAGCAGGCCGCCGTGGCTGTGGCTGGTGCCTTGCGGCGGGCTGGGCGCAGGCGCGTCGTCGGCGCTGGCAGGTGCGGCCCATATCAGGCCCAGGGCCAGGAGCGCAGCGCCGAACTTCAGGCGGCACCCTGCACTTCCGGTCTTGCGATTCAGCAACGGCACGCGCAACCCCCATCGGTGGGCGTCAGGACGACAATCTGTCTTCAACAGGATGTTCGGCCGCCGGTTCCCGGACCTGACCGCAAGATAGCCCGGCGTCAGTCCGCTGATACACTGCCAGCACCGGCCGCGACCATGGCAACCGGACGTTCGTGCGCAAACCCGTGGCACCGGTTGCACAGCGTGGTGAGGTTCTCGGCCCGGTTGGTGCCACCCCGTGATCGCGGCGTGACGTGATGCAATTCCAGGAACCGCGTAGAGCCACAACCCGGCGTTGTGCAGCGATAACGGTCGCGCGCAAGCACCGCAGCGCGAATCTTCGGAGGGATCGTTGCGCGGTTCGGGCCATTCGCAACCCGTACCCGCGCGTCGCAACCGAGCGCCGCAACTTGCGCCGGCGCAAGTGGCAGCTCGCCGCGCTGCGTAACAGCCGCGGCCGCGGCGCAATCCGGGCATTGCTGCACAACGACCTGGACCGCAGGTGCAGCGGACGCGCACCGGTCGGCGACCTCCGCATCATCAGCGTGCCCCACCAGCGCCTCGAACCGCGCCACCTGCAGCGCATCACCGCGAAGGGTGATCGTGAACGGGATTGCACCGGTCGCGGGAACTTGCGCCGGCGCAAGTGGCGAGGTCCCGCAGTCGAGAGCGAGTTGCCGATTCATGGCAGAACCATTCCGCTGCCGATCCCGCGCGGCCAGCCGCACTTCCGCCCGCACCGCGGCCACCTCGCGCGCCAGTTCGCGCCTGCCCGACGTTGCGGCCTTCGCCACCCACGCGGCCTGTGTCTGCGGCGTTGCCACCCGCGCCACCTGCTGTGCCTTCGTCCAGCCCACCTCACCGGTGGCCACCGCCTCGCGCAGCACGGGCAACCGGTCAAGGTCGTCGGCCAACCGTTTGAACTGCCAATAGCGGTTGGCCGAGAAGCCGAGTGCCTGCGTCGCGTAGGTCTCGAGCGGGGCGAAGCCGAGTTCGCGGAACAGCGCGCACCGCTGGACCTCGGCGAACCAGATCACGGCGCACTCGCGAGCACGGTCGCAGGCGCGGAGCGCCTCGCGCAGGGCTGAATCGACGCGGGCGGCGGGCTGTTCAGGGGAAAACGCAGGCAGAACGATGGCGTGCGACATCGCGGGATTCCCTTCGCGGTGGTGATCGGGAGGAGCATTCAAGATACGTCAAAAATCGGCTAATCGCAAGCTATAAAACATTTTATAACGCAGAAACTGCGCTCATCGCTGCCGTCCCACCGGTTGCGCGGGCTTTCAACGGTACCATTGGCCGCCCACTCCCCGAACGCCAGCGACGAGCGCCCACCCTACGACGAAACCCTCTCGATCCGCGCCCCCAGCACAGCCAACCGCTGCTCGATCCGCTCGTACCCGCGATCGATGTGGTACACGCGGTTCACGGTCGTCGTGCCCTCGGCCGCCACGCCCGCCAGCACCAGGGCCGCCGAGGCGCGCAGGTCGCTGGCCATCACCGGCGCTCCCTGGAGCTTCTCCACGCCGAAGATCGTGGCGCGCGCGCCGTCGACACGGATGTCCGCGCCCAGCCGCTGCATCTCGGCCACGTGGGTGAAGCGGTCGGCGTAGATGCCCTCGCTGATGAAGCTGGTGCCGTCGGCCACGGCGCAGACGGCCATCAGCTGGGCCTGCATGTCGGTGGGGAAGCCCGGGTAGGGCCGCGTGATGATCTCGGTGGCCACCGGTCGGCCGTCGGCGGCGATGGTCAGCGTGTCGCCGTCCTCGGTGATGTCGCAGCCCATCTCGCGCAGCACGGCGGTGATGGGTCCCACATGGGTGGTGTCGACACCGGTCAGGCGCACCCGGCCGCCCGCCAGGGCCACGCCGGCCATGAACGTGCCGGCCTCGATGCGGTCGGCGATCACCGACTGCTGCAGCGGCTTCAGCGTGACCGGCCCCTGGATGCGGAGCGTCGCGGTGCCGATGCCCTCGATAACGGCGCCGGCGTCGCGCAGCCCGATCGCCAGCTGCGTCACTTCGGGCTCGACGGCGCAGTTCTCCAGCACCGTCTCGCCGCGCGCCAGTACCGCGGCCATCAGCACGTTGCAGGTGCCGCCCACCGACACCGGCTCGAACCGGAAGCGGCCGCCGTGCAGCCCCCCGCGCGGCACGCGCGCGTGGATGTAGCCGCGATCCAGCGCGATCTCGGCGCCGAGGGCGGCCAGGCCCTCCAGGTGCAGGTTCACCGGGCGCGGCCCCCAGGCGCAGCCACCGGGCAGCGACACGCGTGCCTCGCCCTGGAAGGCCAGCAGCGGCCCCAGCACGTAGATGCTCGCGCGCATCTTGCGCACGAGGTCGTAGGAAGCCTCGCGACCCTCGGCCTCGGCGGTGTTGATCCGCAGTTCGCTGCCGACCAGCGAACAGGTGGCGCCCAGGCCCTCGAGGATGGTCATGAAGAAGCGCACGTCGTGCAGGTCGGGCACGTTCTCGATGACCGTCGTGCCCCGGCCCAGCAGCGCCGCAGCCATCAGCGGCAGCACCGCGTTCTTGGCGCCGCCCACGGCCAGCTCGCCCTCCAGGCGGGTGGGTCCCTCGATGACGAACCTATCCATCGTTCTCCTCCGGCCGGCCGACGCGCGCGGTCACCACGCGGTCGTGTCCGGCATAGTCCTGGCTCACGGTCACGTCCAGGCCGCCGGAGGCAGCCAGGATCCCTCTCACGGCCTCGCCCTGGTCCGACCCGATCTCGAGCGCCACACAGCCGCCCGGGCGCAGCCAGTCGGCCATGGCCGAGGCGATGGCGCGGTAGAACTTCAGCCCGTCGGGCCCGCCGTCGAGCGCGGCCTGCGGGTCATGGTCGCGCACCTCGACCGGCAGTCCGGGCAGGTCGTCGCTGCGGATATACGGAGGGTTGCTCACCAGCAGGTCGACCTGGCCGCGCAGCGTGGCGGGCAACGGATCGAAGCGCGAGCCGAGCTCGGCATGGATGCGCGCGCCGGCGCCCAGCGCGCGGGCATTGCGCAGCGTGAGTTCCACCGCGCGCGGATTCACGTCGCTGGCGTGCACCTGCAGGCGCGGCAGCTCCAGGGCCAGCGAGACGCCGATGGCGCCGCTGCCGCATCCGATCTCGACCGCCACCGGCGTACGGTCGCCGCGCCGCAGCGGCTCCAGCAGGCGCACGCACGCTTCGACCAACCGCTCCGTCTCGGGCCGGGGGATGAAGACGCCGGGCTCCATCTTGAACGGACGCGAGTAGAACTCGGTCTCGCCCAGGATCTGCTGCAGGGGTTCGCCGGCGGCGCGGCGGCGCACCAGTTCGCGGTAGCGCGCCAGTTCGGGGCCCAGCACGGGACGGTCGTGCTGGCAGAACAGCTCCAGGCGGGTCATGCCCAGCACGTCGGCCAGCAGGCGTTCGGCGTTGAGGCGCGCCGAGGTGACGCCCTTCTCGCCGAGCCAGGCGCCGGTAAGGTCCAGCAGCTCGCGGACGGTGCGGTTGGCTGCGGTGCTCGTCATCGGGACTCCGCTCCGCGGCTCATTCCTTGCGGGTCGCTGCCAGCGCCTCTTCGCGCCGGTGCGTGAGGATCGCCTCGACCACCTCGTCGAGCTCGCCGTTCATGATCGCGTCGAGGTTGTGCACGGTCAGCCCGATGCGATGGTCCGTGAAGCGGCTCTGCGGGAAGTTGTAGGTGCGGATCTTGGCCGAGCGGTCGCCGGTGCCGACCTGGCTCTTGCGCGCGGCGGCCTCGGCCGCCTCCTGCTCCATGATCGCGCGTTCGAGCAGGCGCGAACGCAGCACGCCCAGGGCCTTGGCCTTGTTCTTGTGCTGCGATTTCTCGTCCTGGCACTGCACGACCAGGCCCGTGGGCACGTGCGTGATGCGCACGGCGCTGTCGGTGGTGTTCACCGACTGGCCGCCGGGCCCGCTGGCGCGGAAGACGTCGATGCGCAGCTCGTTCTCGTCGATGTGCACGTCCACTTCCTCGGCCTCGGGCAGCACGGCCACGGTCACAGCCGAGGTGTGGATGCGGCCCTGGCTCTCGGTGGCCGGCACGCGCTGCACGCGGTGCACGCCGCTTTCCCAGCGCAGCACGCCGAAGGCGCCGTCGCCGCGCACGGCATAGATCACCTCGCGGAAGCCGCCCTGGGAGCCCGCGGTGGCATCGATCAGCTCGGTCTTCCAGCGCCGCGTCTCGGCATAGCGCAGGTACATGCGGGCGATCTCCTCGGCGAACAGCGCCGCCTCGTCGCCGCCCGTGCCGGCGCGGATCTCGAGGATCGCATCGCGGTCGTCGTTGGGATCGTGGGGCAGCAGGGCCGCCTCGAGCGCCGCGGCGGCCTTCTCCAGCGCGGGCTCGAGCCCGGCCAGTTCGTCGCGCACCATCGCCACCATGTCCGGGTCCTTCTCGGACTTCAGCAGCGCGTGGTTGTCGTTCACCTGCTGGTCCAGTGCCAGCCAGGCCTCGCCGGCCTCCAGCTGCTTGCGCACGCGGGCATGGTCGCGGGCGTTCTTGCGGTATTCTTCCTGGTTCTTGAGCGCGTCGGGCGCCGAGAGCCGCCCCGAGAGATCGTCATAGCGTTCGCGCAGGGACAGGACATTCTTCTTCAAGCGGCGCCCCCTCCGGCGGCCGTCGCGTTCGCCTGGGCCACCGACGGCAGATCGTAGTACACGCGCTCACGGAAGTCATCGGCCTCGGGGGTCAGCACCGCCTTCAGGGCGGACATGGCCACCGTCAACTGGTCGTCGTCGGGGCGCTTCGTCGTGATCCGCTGCAGCAGCAGGCCCGGCATGATGAACGGCTTGAGCAGCCACAGGCGGCAGTACTTGCCCGAGAGCTTGATGGCTTCGTAGGCCAGGCCGCCGATCAGCGGCACGAAGGCCAGGCGCTCCAGACGGTCGCCCACCGTCTGCGGACGGCCCAGGAAACTGAAGACGACGATCGAGATAAGCATCACGAAGAACAGGAAGCTGGTCCCGCAGCGCGGGTGCAGCGTCGTGAAGGGGCGGGCGCCGTCGGCATCGAGCGACTTGCCGTTCTCGAAGGCGTGGATGCTCATGTGCTCGGCCCCGTGGTACTGGAACACGCGCGCCATGTCCTTCAGGCGGCTGACCAGCCACAGGTAGGCCACGAACATCACCACGCGCACCACGCCGTCCACGGCGTTCCAGGCGATGCTCCCGGAATCCTCGCCGACCATCAGGTCCGTCAGCAGGATGGGCAGGTAGAAGAACAGGCCCAGGCTCAGCACGAAGCTGAACGCCACCGTGCCCCACGTCATCGCCGTGTCGCGCCACGAACTCTTGCGCTCGTCGAGGCGCTCCTCGCTGGCGGCCTGGTCGGCCGAGAACATCAGCGCGTCAATACCCACGATCATGCTCTCGACCAGATGCAGCCCGCCGCGGATGATCGGTACGTTCAGGAACGGCAACCGCCTCACGACGCTGCGGAAGGGCTTCTTGCGGATGACGATGCGGTGGTCCGGCGTGCGCACGGCCATCGCCAGGTACTGCGGGCTGCGCATCATCACGCCCTCGATCAGGGCCTGGCCACCCACGGCCAGGTCCATCTGGCGGGCTTCCTCGGCGCCGGTGCCGGACGCCCCGCCGGCGGCAGCCTCATCCGGCGTTTCCAGTTCGTTGCCGGGCGCGGCCGCTACGGCCAGGGCCGCCTGCAGGAATCTCGGCAGCATCGTCACGCTCCTGTGGGGCCGCCCGTCGGGGGCCGGTCCGATGTGAAAAAGGGCACCGGGCAATCTACCCGGCGCCCTGTCGGATTCGCAACCCCGGCCGGGCCGGGTGAACACCGCCACGCGACGAAAACTACTTCTTCTGGCCGTAGCTGGCGTCGGCGTACCGCTTGCGGAAACGCTCCACGCGGCCCGCGGTGTCGATGATCTTCTGCTGGCCCGTGAAGAACGGGTGGCATGCCGCGCAGATTTCGACGTTGAGCTTGTCCTTGGTGGAGCGCGTCTTGATCACGTTGCCGCACAGGCAGGTGATGGTGCAGTCCACGTACTTGGGATGGATGTTGTCTTTCATAGCTCCCGCTGCCTTTGCGCCGGCCGGCGCCCCCGGCCTTGTTGGCCTTGGCACCGTGATCGTCTGTTGAGGGGAAAAAGAAATAAGGAAACGTACGGTATGCAAGGGAATTCTGGTCCAGGAGCCCCCGGGGTTTCCCGGGGGCCCTGAAAAGGCGGAATCAGGCGTTCATGGCGCCCAGGAATTGCTGGTTGTCCTTGGTTTTGCTCAACTTATCGATCAGGAACTCCATGGCCTCGGTCGGATTGTAGTCCGACAGGTATTTCCGCAGGACCCAGATCTTGGCCAGGTCCTTCGGGTCCAGGAGCAGGTCTTCCTTGCGGGTGCCCGACTTGAAGATGTCCACGGCGGGGTAGACGCGCCGGTCGGCGATCTTCCGATCCAGGACCAGCTCCATGTTGCCGGTGCCCTTGAACTCCTCGAAGATGACCTCGTCCATGCGGCTGCCGGTCTCGATCAGGGCCGTGGCGATGATGGTCAGCGAGCCGCCGTCCTCGATGTTGCGCGCCGCGCCGAAGAAGCGCTTGGGCTTCTGCAGGGCGTTCGAGTCCACGCCGCCCGAAAGGATCTTGCCCGAGTGGGGCACCACGGCGTTGTGGGCGCGCGCCAGGCGGGTGATCGAGTCCAGCAGGATCACCACGTCCATCCCGTTCTCGACCAGCCGACGCGACTTCGCCAGCACCATGTTGGCCACCTGGACGTGGCGCTCGGCGGGCTCGTCGAAGGTCGAACTGACGACCTCGCCCTTCACCGAGCGGGCCATGTCCGTGACCTCTTCCGGGCGCTCGTCGATCAGCAGGACGATCAGGTGCACCTCGGGATGATTGGTCGTGATGGCGTTGGCGATCTTCTGCAGGATGACGGTCTTGCCGGCGCGCGGCGGCGACACGATGAGCCCGCGCTGCCCCTTGCCGATGGGCGCCATCAGGTTGATCAGGCGCGTGGTCATGTTCTTGGGGTCGTGCTCGAGGTTCAGCATCTGCTCCGGGTACAGCGGAGTCAGGTTGTCGAAGAGCGTGACCTTCTTGGCCTTGTCCGGGTCCTTGTAGTTGACCGACTCGACCTTCAGCAACGCGAAATAGCGCTCGTTGTCCTTCGGCGGCCGCACCTGGCCGCTGATGGTATCGCCGGTCTTCAGGTCGAATTTCTTGATCTGTGACGGCGACAGGTAGATATCGTCCGGACCGGGCAGGTAGTTGTACTTCGCCGATCGCAGGAACCCGTAGCCCTCCGCCAGAACCTGCAGGACGCCCTCGGCGTAGATCAGGCCGTTCTTCTCGGTCTGTCCCTCGAGGATCTTGAAGATCAACTCGCTCTTGCGCAGCGTGCTGAGCGCCTCGATGTTCATGCCACGGGCCACTTCCACGAGCTCGTGGATGTTCATCTCCTGCAATTCCTTGATATCCATGTCTCTCCTCGAACCGGACGGTTCGCGACGGTGTGGAAGCGGGACGGCGTGCGGCGATGCGGTCAGCCCCGGACCCGGCGTGCCTGATGGCGCGCGGGCCGGCCCCTGCTTCGGGCCTGAAGGACCCGCTTCGGGTATGAAGACCCGCTTCGGGCGTGAAGAATCCTCTGGGTTCCAGGATGTGGGCCATGGGCCCGGTCAGGCAGATGTGCTCTTGGGCCACCCCATCATAGCACGATCCGGGCCTGAAAGTGAAAAATCCATTCTGCCGCGTGGCCGGCGCCCGGCCTCAGGGGCCGGGCGCCGCCTCGCCAACTACTGAGGCGAGCCCCCCGACAGGAGCTGCTCGTAAGTCTTGAAGTTGGTCTCTGACGCCGTGAAATCGCCCAGTTCGAGCTGCGCCATGCTCAGGTACAGGAAGCCCTGCGGGTTGGCGACGAACTGGTTGGTCATGGCGCCGCCGATCTCGACGGCGCGCCGGAACATCGCATTCGCCTTATCGGTCAGCTCCTGCTTGCGCACAGGATCGACTTCGGCCGTCGCCTCGTCCTTCGTGAACTTGCCGTAGTTGTAGTAGGTGCGCAGGCGGGCGAGCATGGTCCCGTCGGTCGGGAAGGTCTCGAGATTGGCTGCCCGGTCGAGGGCCGAGATCGCGTCGTCGAAGCGCCCGATGTCCGCCCGTGCGTACCAGGTACCGGCGCTGGTCAACATGGCGATGTTGTCGCCGTCGTTGGCGGCGTCCGTGTCCTTCTCGAACAGATCCACGATTCTGACATAGAAATCGGCCGCGCGCGCGTAGTCCTGCTGGTCGACGGCCAGGCTGGCCACCTGCAGCAGCAGGCCGGTTTCCTCACCGTGCGCCGCCAGCAGGTCCGTGTAGATACGGGCGGCGTCCTCGGTGCGGCCCAGCGTGGCCAGCACGTAGGCCTTGTCCAGCTGCAGCGAATAGGCGCTCGGGTTCGCGACCAGGACCTGGTCCAGCAGCGTGAGGGCCTCGTCCAGCAGCGCCGTCTTCTGTTCCTCGAACTCGCCGGATTCGGCCATCTGGATCTTCATGCGGGCGATGCTCTTGACCGGTGTCAGGGAGTCGGGCAGGGCGGCGTAGGCCAGCCGCATGTGCCCCTCGGCCTGCTCATAGTACTTGCCGTCCCAGTCGACCTTGGCCTGGCGCAGGCGCTGCGTGTAGTTGTAGTTCAGCGAGGTCGTCACCTGCTCGGTCCACTCCTCCGCATTCAACTCGACCGCGCGGCGATACGACTTGTAGGCCAGATCGTAGTTCTTCAGCGCCTCGGGGAAGTCGTCCTTGGACACGGCTTCCTCGGCCAGGTGGCTGTGCGCCTCGCCCAGGTAGTAGAAGGCGTCGGGTTCATCCTGCGTGAACTCGAAGCCCTCGTGGATGACCTTGACGGCCTTGTCGTAGTTCTGCTCGTCGATGTACAGGATCGCACTCGTCGTGTGGGCCGATCGGCAACCGGCAAGACCGCCGAGCGCCATCGCGACCACAAGACCCGTGAGCAGCAGGACGCGCGCGGCAGGCCGTGCGCTCGAGACCGTGCGGGACAGTTCGGTTCCGGTCATCAAGGCGGTTCCCCCTCGGGAATGTCTGAGCAGCGGCCAGGATCCTGAGTGTGATGGGCCCTGGCGGAGGTGGGGATACGGGCCGCGGCGGCTGGAGGCGCCGGGCCGCCGAGGCGCGCAGAAGCGGCCTTATTCGTTGGTAATAGATATGAAACCTGCCAACCGGCTGTCAACCGCTTTATTCCCCCCGGCGCCGGTGTCCACGTTCACCGCCGGGCCCGCCGTCTTCGCCGTCCAGGTCGCCGGGTCCTTCGGGCCCTCTCTGCCCCCCGGGCCCTCCCGGCCCGCCGGGGCGGCCCGAGCGCCAGGGATCGAGCGGCAGCAGTTCCAGGTAGCGCGCCCGCTGCGGCGGGGTCATCACCGCGAACTCCTGCATGAGGAATTCCTGGGCGAGAGAATCGAGTTCGGCCTGGGCGTGACGCAGCCCGACCAGCGCGGACCGCACACCCTCAGTGTCGAAACCGCCGGCGTCAGCCGCTTCGCGAACGCGCAGGCGAGCGGTTTCGATCCGTTCGCGATGCTCGCGCACCACCGGTCCGTTGGCGACCTGGAGCTGCTGGAGCCGTTCGGCCTGCGCAGGCTCCAGGTCCAGCACGGTCGACAGTCGTTCCAAACGATGGTGCATCATGCGCCGCCAGGCCGCCGAATCGTCGGGGGCCGGCCGTTCGCGCCACGCCCGCCCGGAAGCGGGCAGGCGCCGTTCGGGTTCGCGGAGGTTCTTAAGCACGACCCAGCCCAGGCCCAGGTTCAGGCCCAGCGAAACGAGCAGGAACAGGCGCAGCAGCCGGTTCATTTGGTACCTCCCTGCGCCTCGGCGCTTGCCTGCACATCGTCGGTTCCGGCCAGGGCTAGCCAGGTGTCGGCCAGGCCGCCGCTGCTTTCGTCGTGCCATGAGGATTCCTCGAGCCAGACGGCAGCGAGGCCGCTGTCATCGTCGGCCACCGCCTTCGCGGGTCCGGACAGGCTGCCGGTCAGGCGGCCGCACAGCACGCCGATGGCAACCGTTGCCACGGCCAGCGACATGCGGGTGGCGGGACTGCGCCCGAAGAACCAGCCCGCGGTGTCGCGTCCGAAGGTGCGCGCGCGAACGGCCGGCCAGATGGCAGGTACCCTTCCCGGTCCAGCCTCCGCAGCCGATACGGCCGCCACTTCGAGCAGCGCCCAGTCCGCACGGGCTTCCGCCGCCTCGCGACGGCAGTCCGCGCAGACCTCCAGGTGCGCCGCCAGCGTCGCGGCTTCGGCCGCCTCCAGTTCGCCGCCCAGCCAGGCGGCCAATCTGTCGGTCACGTGCTTCATGGTGTCTCTCCCCTTCGCGCCAGGTCGGTCCGCAGCCCGGCCAACGCTCTCTGGATCAGCGATTCCACCCCGGGCAGGGAGGTTCCCATGGCGTCGGCCACTTCCGCGTAGCGCAAGCCCTGGAACCGGTGCAGCACCAGCGCCTGGCGCTGCCTCTCGGGCAGCCTGGCGATGGCCGCCCGCACCACCTGCGCCGTCTGTTCGGCTTCGATGCCGCGGTCGGCCGACGGCAGCGACGAGGCCACGTCGTGCTTTTCCGTGTCCAGCGGCAGCCATTTCAACAGTCGCCGACGGCGGTGCCGGCTGCGTGCCAGGTTGCCGGCAATGCGCAACAGCCAGCTCCGGAAGCGACCTTCGGCGCGATAGTTTCCCGCCTGCCGGAACACGCGCACGAACGTCTCCTGGGCCAGGTCCTCCCGCGTCGTCGCGCGAGCCGGTCATGTGGATGAGGAACGCGAGCACATCGCGCTGCCAGCGGTCGACGAGGAGGCGGAAGGCCGCCTCCTCTCCCGCCGCCGTGCGGGCCATGAGCTCGTCATCATCCCACTGCGGCCGCTGTTCCGACACGCCGTTCACGGCCTTTCGTCAGTCCGCGTCCCGTTCCTGGTGCCAGCGCGGTCCGCGCGGACCCTGTCCCGGGCCGCCACGGCCGGGACCATTGCCGTCGCATGCCGGCGCCTCGCAGCCGGGCCCACCGCGTCCACCGCGTCCACCGCGCATGTGCCCGGCGCGCGGGCCACCGCGCTCGCCGCGGCCGCCGCGTTCGCCTTCGAGGCCCCACTGCGGCAGGCGCTCACGCTGTTCCTCGGTCAACAGTGCGCGGACCGCCAGGCGATCGGACAGCCGGCCGGACTGCAGCTTCGTGCGCACGTCACCCAGGCGGGACACGATCGCGAGGGCGGCCTTCTCCGAGGGCTCATCCTTCATCATCTCGCCCTTCAGGTCGTGCCGCAGCTGGCGCAGCTGCTTGCGGAGCGGCAGGTCGCGCGCGCGGCCGGCCTCGTGGATCTTCGCGACGGCATCCTGCTGCCCTTCCGTCAGGCCGAGCCGGCGGCCCATGCGTCCCTCGAAGCGGCCGCCGCCGGGGCCGAAGTCATCATCATCGTCGGCGGCGATCGCAGGCATCGCGTCGCGGTCTTGCGATTCGTCGTGCTGGGCCGGGACAGGGCCTGCGCCCAGGGCCAGGATCGCCAGGATGGCCGCCAGGCCAAGACGGCGGGCGGTGATGGGATTCGTGTTCATGGTTCCTGCCTCTGGAGGTTGCCGCCCCCCGGGGGGGCGTGAGTGTCTGGATCGCCGGGATCAATGCATGCGAGCAGCCTAACGCGCCTGGTCGGCGTTTCCAGCGGTCAACGCGCGCGATCCTCGACAACACGGGCCAGGTTTGCCGTCAGGTCGGCGTGGCCCGGCGCCACCAGCAGCCCCTCGCGGAACACGGCCTCGGCCGCAGCCAGTTCGCCGCCGCGGGCCAGCAGGATGCCCAGGTCGACGTACGCCTGCGGGTTGCGCGGATGGTGGCGACGGAAGTCGCGGGCCGCGGCCAGCGCCGGTTCGCGGCGTCCGGCCTGCTCGTTCAACACCGCAGCCAGGTGCAGCAGGTCGGCATCGCGGGGATGGTCGCGCAACGCCGCCAGCACGCGGGGGAAGGCGTCATCGCGCCGCTTCTGCTCCAGCTGCAGGCGAATCACCATCTTGAGCAGGTCGAGGTTCTGCGAGGTGGCCGCGGCACCCTCAACCAGCACCTGCTCGGCGGCGGCCGCTTCGCCGCGCTCCTTGAGGACCATCGCCAGTCCCAGCCACGGCGCCGGGCCGCCGGCGTGACCATCGACGGCCTGCCGGTAGAGCGTCTCGGCTCGCGCCAGCGCCGCCTCATCGCGGTCGGCGACGCCGACCTCCGCCCAGCGCAGGGCTTCGTTCGCGGCCGCCAGCGCCCGCCAGTCGCGACGGATGTCGCCCAAGCCCCAGGGGATCACCAGCAACAGGGCCGCGGCCGCCGCCAGGGGCCAGCGCTGCCGACGCAGCGACACGCGGTCCAGCGCAAGCAGTCGCGCCGCGGCCAGTCCGGCCAGCAGGGCCAGGGCGGGCACCAGCGCCAGTCGATAGCGCGAGACGACGAAGAACACGCTCTGCACCGCCAGCAGCGCCAGCAGCGTGAACGACCACCAGCGCGCCGCCGGCAGGCGCCACGAGGCGGCCAGTCCCGCCAGCCCGAGCACGACCAGCAAGGCATACGGCACCGGCAGCGTGCGGAGCGCCGGGGCCGCGCGCGTCCAGCCGCCGATGGTCGTCAACTGGTCGATCTCCCAGCCCTGCAGGTGCAGCCAGACCTTCTTCAACCACAATCCTGCCGCACGCAGTGGCTTTTCGCGGACCGAGGCCAGCGCCGCGTCGGCCCACAGACTGTCGGCCTGCACCAGGGTGATGGCCGGCTTGTCGAAGCGCTCGGCCAGGAAAGCACGGCCGGCCGGATCCAGCAGCCACGAGCCCGGCACGACCGCCACATAGAATCCGTTCGCCTCGGGCCCGTTGCCGATGTAGAGGTTCACGCCGCCGTTGAGCGCGGGTCCGACCAGGCGCCCGGCGGCGCGCGAGTTGTGCGCCACGGCCGGGGCCATCGCCGCGGCCGCGGCCGCCGCCACGACCAGGGCCATGAGCGCCCGTCGCGCCCGCGGACCGGGCGGCCAGGCGGCCGCCAGCATGCCCACCGGCAACAGCAGCAGGGAGGTGCCGCGCAACAGCGTCGCCAGTCCGACCACCACCCCCAGCAGGGCGGCCCGCACCGGAGCGCGCCAGGCCCCGGACGCGGTGGTCGGGGGTACGGCAGCCGTTGTCGCCAACGCCAGGAACGCCGTCACCAGGAAAGCGAGCGGCACATCGAGCAGCACCGTCATCACGTACACGGCGGCCGGGCGGTAGAGGGCGAACAGGGCCGCCGGCAGCCAGGTCACCAGCGTGCGGCGCCACCCCGGGCCGGCCACCGGCGCCAGCCAGCGACCGGCCATCAGGCGCAGCAGTGCGACAATGCCGAGCCAGCACGCCAACTGGACGAACCGGATGCCGCGCAGCCGATCCGGAGTGAAGGTGCGCGTTCCCGGCGCTTCGGTCGCACTGCCGGCCAGGTCGATGAGCTGCGGGTACAGCGGCGACATGTAGTGGGGTTCGCGCGCATCCGGCGCCGTGGCGGCGCGCTCCAGGTAGTAGATCTCGTCGAGGATGGGTACACGTCCGAACACCGAGCGCTCGGCCTGAGGGAAGTAGAAGGTCCAGAACGCGGCAACGAGCGCCAGCGCCACGCCAAGGGCCGGCCACGTGCGCCTGGGCCCATGGCAGCCGGGGTCGGCTGCCGGAAGGGCAGGGCCGCGGCGCGCGCTCACACGCTGAACCTGATTTCGAGGATGTCGCCGTCCTGCACCACGTAGGCCTTGCCTTCCAGGCGGACCTTGTTGGCCGCCTTGGCCGCGGCCATGTCGCCGGCCGCGATGAGGTCATCGTAGGCGGTCACCTCGGCGCGGATGAAACCGCGCTGAAGGTCGGAATGGATGACGCCGGCGGCCACCGGGGCGGCAGAGCCGCGGCGCACGGTCCAGGCGCGGCACTCGTCAGGCCCCACGGTGAAGAAGCTCTGCAGTTCGAGCGCACCGTAGGCCGCGCGGATCATGCGGCCCACCGCAGGCTCGGCCACGCCGAGGGCGGCCAGGAACTCGGCGGCTTCCTCGTCGGACAACTCGCCCAGTTCGGCCTCCACGCGCGCGCTGAGCGACACGACCTCGGCCCCGGCGCGGGAGGCTGCTTCCAGCAGCGCGGCGTCGGCCGCCACGCCTTCCTCGAGGTTGAGGACGATGATCATCGGCTTGCTGGTCAGGAACGCATACCCGACCGAAAGCTTCGCCTCGTCCGGCGACAACGTCAGTTCGCGCAGCGGGCGGCCGGCTTCAAGCTGTTCCCGGAAGCGCTCCATCAGCGGCGGCTCGAGCGGGTTGGCCACCTTGCCCAGGCGGGCCTTTTCCTTGGTCAGGCGCTCCAGCCGGTTTTCCACGATCTGCAGGTCGGCAAACGTCAGTTCCAGGGCCAGGGTCTCCAGTTCACCGAGCGGGTCGGGAGCACCATAGCCGCCGTCGAAACAGCGGACGACCTGGGCCAGCGCGTCCACCTTGCGACCGTGCTCCAGGAAGCGAACGGCTTCGTGCGCGCCGTCGGCGCCGGCGCCGCCGGCAAAGCCGGGGATGTCGACCCACGAAATGCTCGCGTACACGGTGCGCTTGGGGTTGAACATCGCCGTCAGGCGCTCGAGGCGGTCGTCGGGCACGCGGCCCACCGCCAGGTGCGGGTCGACCCCACCCTGGCCGGTCGCACGATTGCCGCCGGTGATCACGTTGTGAAGCGTGGTCTTGCCCGTGAATTTCAGTCCGATCAGCCCGACCTGCACAGCGTCCGCTCCGGGAATGGGGTGCGCGGGCGACGGAAGTGCCCGTGAAAGTGTCCGCCGCCGCCGGCCAAAGAATAGGCCCCGCGGCACGCGGGGCCAAATCACATGTGTCCTGCCTGCCCCTGGCGCCGCTCAATCGCCGGGCGGCTCGGGGGTTTCCCAGGGCGAACTGTTCTCGTGCGGGTCCGACCAGTCCGACCACAGCCCGGTGGCGCCGCCGGCCGCGACACCGCGCACGCGCACCAGGTAGGAGTGGTAGTAGTCGAGCATCAGCCACACGACGTGCGAGTCGACCGGACCGCTCGCAAGCGTGAACTCGAGCGGCTTGACCAGCTCTTCATCGCCGCGCGTGATATCGCGGACCTGGGCCTCGTAGTGGGACACGGCAGGACGGTCCGCCGCGGCCGCGGGGGCGGCGAAAGCCACGCGCACCGGCACATCGCGCGGCCGCAGCTTGTCGGCGCCGCCGGCTGTCAGGTAGACAGCCGCACCCAACCCTGCGGCAAGGGCCGCGCCGGCCAGGACAAGTGAAACAATGCGCTTTTTTGCCATACCTGATTCCGCCCCGCCGGTGCTTGAGGCGCCCCTTGAGACGCGTCCGGTTAATTCCGTTCCCGTTCCAAGATACAAGATCAGGAACCGTCGTGCCACTGCGCACGTTGCCCGCGATTTCGCAGCATTGCTAACGCAATGAAAACGGATTGAAGCGGGTTTCCTGTTGCCTGGAGCCCCGAGCGGACCGCATATTGCATCGACCCCCCTGAACCGGTCCCGCCACCGGTGTAGCAAGGATCCATGGACGCGCTTTCAGGGTGTGCGCACGGAGGATAGACGGATTTGCGGAGATTGATCCTGACCAACCTGGTCGGATTCCTGGCGGCAGGAATTCTGGCAGCCGGGCCCCCCGCGCAAGCGGCGGACTTGATCGTACCCCGCGACTACTCCACGATCCGGGCCGCCCTGACCAGGGCTGGCGCCGGCGATCGCGTGCTGGTGAATCCCGGAACCTACCGTGAATCCGGCCTGGCGCTGCCCGAGGGCGTTGTCCTGGCCGGCAACGGTGCCACGGCGGCCGAAGTCGTCATCGACGGGCAGGGCGCCGGGCGCATCCTCAGCTGCGAGAACTATGCGCGGACGTCGGAGATCAGGAACCTGACCTTCACCGGAGGCCGTGCGGACGGCGAAACGCTGCACGATGCGAGCGGCGGCGCCATCCTCTTCAACAATGCCGCCGTCGTCGTTACCGATTGCGTGTTCCATGACAACAGCGCCACCCGTAACGGCGGCGCTGTCTGGGTCTTCGAATCCGCCCCGACATTCAGCGCGTGTGTGTTCACGGGCAATACGGCAGGCGGCGGCGGCGGCGGCATGGACTGCACGCTGTACGGCTCACCCAGCCTGCAGAACTGCCGCTTCGAAGGCAACAGCGCCGACTGGGGCGCGGGCCTCTCCTGCCGCGACTATTCGTCGCCGGTCGTCATGTCGACGGTATTCGTCGACAACGTGACGTCGGGCAATCGCGGCTACGGCGGCGGCGCCTTCAGCGACCTCGACTCCAAGCCGATGTTCTTCGCCTGCACCTTTACCGGCAACGAGGCCCGGTACGGCGGCGCCATGGCGAATTTCGCCGATTCCGGCGCCACGCTCGTGCGTTGCACCCTCGTCGGCAATCGCGGCCTGTGGCGGGGCGCCGGCGTCTACAGCAGCAACGCGACAACAGCGATCAGTGCGACCATCGTCGCGTTCCACGAAGGCGCGGGCCTCTACTCCGGCGGCACCTACGGCCCGCAGCTCTTCCAGAGCAACCTCTTCGGCAACGCCGGCGGCAACTGGATCGGCGCCGCGGCGCCCCAGGGCATGGGCGATTCGAACCTGTCGCGCGACCCGCTGTTCTGCGTCAACGGCGACCCGGGCTCGGTCGCGTTCAATCTCCAGGACACTTCTCCCTGCCATCCCTACAGCAACGGTGGGCTCACTCTCGGCGCCTGGCCGGCCGGCTGCGGGTCACCGCTTCCGTCGACGCTCACCCTGAACGCTGGTTGGGACGGCCCGCAGGCGCAGCTGACGTGGAGCCTGCCGGACGGGCTCGGTATCGTCCCGCAGTTCCGGCTGACCGGCGCCCGCACCGTGACGCCCGATCTGAGTTGGGAAGTGGCGTACACGAGAGACGGCAACGGGCAGTATGCGGCCGTGGATCCGGCGGCCACGCTGCAGGGCCAGGGGCCGTTCACGTTCCGTCTCTACGCGGCGTTCGCCGGCGGCGAATGGACCCTGATGGCGCAGGCGACGCTCGACTTCGAGCCCGATCTGCCGGGCGTCAGCCAGGTCGTGGCGGCGCCGAACCCGTTCAACCCGGCCACGTCGGTCAGCTTCGAACTGGGTCGTGCGCAGCGCGTGCGCATCTGCGTGTACGACATCGACGGGCGGGTCGTGGCCAGGCTGGCCGATCGTGAATTCCCCGCCGGGACCAACAGCGTCTCGTGGGCCGGCCGTGCGGACAATGGTCGCGAACTGGCTTCGGGAACCTACCTGATCCTCGTCGACAGCCCGGGCCGGCAGGTCACCACCAAGGTGACGCTTCTCAAGTGAGATCCCTCACGTGATCGCCCGCCGCCGTGCGACGACACCGGCGGCCGGGCGACCATCGTCATCGAATCCCTCTTCGTGGGCCAGCACTTCCCAGCGCGCGCCGGCAAAGGCGTGCGCCAGTTCGCCCGGCTGCAGCCTGTGGGCGGCCCTCACGTCCGGCGCCAGGCCCGGCGCCTCGCGAAACGTGCGCACGACGGCCACGCCCGCCGGCGCCACCAGTTCATGACAGCGAGCCAGCAGCGGCCGGTCCAGGCAACGGAAGTTGACCAGCAGCGCCCACGGGCCTGCAGGTACGGCGCCGGGCCGCCGCAGGTCCACAGCCAACGGCGTCACGCTGGCACGGCGGCTGGCCGCCAGGTGCGCCATGAGCGCAAGCGCCTCCGGTTGGTGGTCGAGTCCGGACACCCGCCAGCCGCGTGCGGCCAGCCAGACGGCAGCGCGACCGCTGCCGCAACCGACGTCAAGCGCGGGACCCAACGCCGGCGGGGGCAGCAGGTCCGCATGCGCGACGAGCCAGGCGGGCGGCGACCAGAGTGTGCGCACGACGGGCCCGCGCTCGAGCAGGTGCGGCGGCAGGCGCTCCCAGTCGGCATCGGCCAGGGGGATGGCCGTCACGCGTGACCGGCCGCGCGCCGCCAGCGCACGGGACAGCGCCAGCGTGCCTTCGGGCGATGCGGCCAGGACCAGCAGCGGGCGATGGCGAGGCGGCAGGAAGATGGACGGAAGCAGGCGGTCGAGAGCGACCGGATCTGAGGCGACCTCGGCGACGCCCGGCAGCGACACGGCACCGCGCAGGTGGACCCCGGCGAAGGCGGCAGCCGGCCGCGCGTCCAGGACCGCAGGCGGCAGGACAGCCTCCAGGACCCTGCACAAGTCCGCCAATTCACAGTCGGTCATCATGTTTCCCTGTTTTCAGAGAGGCGCCGTCTCGCGAGAGCTTTTGGTGGCCGACCCCCACTGTGTGCTTTATTATCGCTGGTCCGCGCCGAAATCAAAGTCGGACAAGCGAATGTGACTGCCCACGATGCCCGATTCGGCGTCTGACGAAGCCGCCCAGGAGAACGACCCATGCCATCGATCCGCAAGTTCGTCGTCACGCCCAACCTGCCGGAACCGCTGAAGCCGTTGCTCGACATCGCGCGCAACGCCTGGTGGAGCTGGAACGTCGAGGCCATCTCGCTGTTGCGGCGCGTCGATCCCGACCAGTGGGACCACCACGCCGGCAACCCGGTGGCGGTGCTCGGCTCGCTGTCGTCGCAACGCGTACGCGAACTCGAACGTGACCAGGCATTCCTCGCGCACCTCGAGCGCGTGCAGGGAGACCTCAATCGCTATCTCACGCGCCCGACGTGGTACGAGAGCGAGCACCAGGGCGTGGGCGAAGGCCTGATCGGCTACTTCTCGCTGGAGTTCGGCCTGCACGAGTCGCTGCCGCTCTATTCGGGCGGCCTCGGCATCCTGGCCGGCGACCACCTGAAGTCCGCGACCGACCTGGGCGTTCCCCTGGTCGGCATGGGCCTGGCCTACCAGTCCGGCTACTTCCGCCAGTACCTGAACCACGACGGCTGGCAGATGGAAGAGTACCCGGTCAACGACTTCTTCAACATGTCGATGTCGCTGGAGCGTGACCGTGACGGCGCGCCGCGGCTGATCGAGGTGCATTTTCCCGGCCGCTCCATCTTCGCGCAGATCTGGCGCGTGCAGGTGGGCCGCAACCCGCTGTTCCTCCTGGACACCAACCTGCAGGAGAACCAGCCCGACGACCGCGACCTGACGGCACGCCTGTACGGCGGCGACACGGAGATGCGCATCCGCCAGGAGATCCTGCTGGGCATCGGCGGCCTGCGCGCGCTGATTGCGCTGGGTCTCGAGCCGACGGTATGCCACCTGAACGAAGGCCACTCGGCATTCCTCGGCCTGGAGCGCATCAACCTGCTGATGAAGCAGCGCGGCCTGACCTACGAAACGGCGTTCGAGATCGTGCGTGCTAGCAACATCTTCACCACGCACACGCCGGTGCCGGCGGGCAACGACCATTTCGCACCCGAGTTGATCCGCACCTACCTGTCCCGCAAGGCCGACGAGATGGGTATCGGCATCGAGCGGCTGCTGGCGCTGGGGCGCCAGGACCCGCACAACAACAGCGAGACCTTCTGCATGACGGTCCTGGCCCTGCGCCTGAGCCGGTTCGCCAACGGCGTCAGCGAACTGCACGGCCATGTCTCCCGCGACATGTGGCAGCGCGTGTGGCCCGATGTGCCGAAATCGGAGATCCCGATCTCGCACGTGACCAACGGCATCCACACGCGCAGCTGGCTGTGTTCCGAGATCGCGCGGCTCTACGACCGCTACCTCGGGCCCCGCTGGTACGAGGAGCCGACGAACAAGACGCTGTGGGACCGCGTCGACCAGATTCCCGACGCGGAATTGTGGCGATCCCACGAACGCATGCGCGAACGGCTTGTCGGCTTCGTGCGCGGTCGCCTGCGGCGGCAGCTGAAGCGGCGTGGTGCCAATCGCATCTGGATCAAGGCGGCCAGCGAGGCGCTGGATCCCGAGGCCCTGACCATCGGCTTCGCGCGGCGCTTCGCCACGTACAAGCGCGCAGCGCTGATCCTCAGCGATCCGGAGCGCCTCAAGCGCATCCTGAACAACCCGGACCGGCCGGTGCAGCTGATCTTCGCCGGCAAGGCCCACCCGAAGGACCACCCCGGCAAGGAAGTCATCCGCCAGCTGGTGCACATGGCCGAGCGCGAGGAGTTCCGCAAGCGGATCGTCTTCGTCGAGGACTACAACATCGAGGTGGCGCGCTACCTGGTGCAGGGCGTGGACGTGTGGCTGAACAACCCGCGGCGCCCGCTCGAGGCCAGCGGCACGAGCGGCATGAAGGTCCCGCCCAACGGCGGCATCAACCTCTCGGTGCTCGACGGCTGGTGGTGCGAGGGCTACAAAACCGACAACGGCTGGGCGATCGGCGCCGGCGAGGAGCTGGACGACCAGAGCTACCAGGACGAGGTCGAGAGCACGGCCCTCTACGACCTTCTGGAGAACGAGATCGTGCCTGCGTTCTACCAGCGCGGCGTCGACGGCGTGCCCCGCGAGTGGACACGCATCATGAAGAACTCCATGCGCACGGTGAATGCCGAGTTCAACACGAATCGCATGGTGGAAGAGTACACCGAGCGCTTCTACATCCCCTGCCTCGACAACGTGAGGCGCATGGGGGCCGACGGCCACGCATTGGCGACGGAACTGGCGCGCTGGCGTCGCCGGCTGCACGACAACTGGCCGAACGTGTCGATCGTCGGGGTCGATGCGCCGCCGCTGCAGGCCCAGCCCATGGGCACCATGCTGCCGGTCACGGCGAAGGTGCGCCTCGGGACCATCACTGCCGACGAGGTGCTGGTGGAGGTGTACCACGGCCTGCTGGACGCGACCGGGCACATCGAGGCCGGCGAGACAGCGACCATGTTCGCACAGGGGTCGCCGGCGGCGGACGGCACCGTCGTCTTCCGCGGGGAGATTCCCTGTCGCCGCGCCGGACGCCGCGGGTTCTCGGTGCGGGTCATGCCGCGCAAGGACGGATTCCCCCTCGACCGGTTCGAGACCGGGCTCATCCGCTGGTGGCATGATGCGACCGGTGAGCCGGCCACGACCACGCACGGACCATCGGGCCAGACGGTGCACCAGCACTGAGGGCCGTCGTCCATCGACAGCGCCGGGTCAACGAAACCGCCGGCAGGAGTCGCCCCTCGGGGCGCGCCTGCCGGCGGTTCTTTTCTTCGACTGCCCCTGGCGCGTCCGGGCGGGCCTCAGGCCAGGACGTCAAGCAGCGAACCGAGCATCTCGTCCGCCGCGCGCAGCACGGGCAGGTTGGCTTCCCACCCGCGGCGCGAGACCAGCACCCCGACCATCTCTTCCTGCAGGTTCACCCCCGAGGTTCCCTCAGCCGGCGCCGTGCCGGCGTTCGCGATGCGGTGCGCGTGGCGCGCGAAGGCGTCCTGGTTGCGCTGCATGCCGCCGAGGGCGGCGTTGATGGCGTTGGCGATCATCCCGGCACTTCTCCCGGCAGAGGACGGCCTTTGTGGCGGTGGACGGTCCCTGACGCGACGGATATCGGCAGGTTCGCCCGGCAACTTGAGCGGAATCCGGCCCCGGGACGAAGATCGGCTTCCACCACTTGAACCGGTCCGGCGCCGGCACAGGACAGCCGGCGCGCCTTTTGGTACATTGCCCCCGTCCCCCGCTGGACCGCGCGCTGCCCCGGAGGCCCGACCCTGAGCGAGAACTTCCGTATTGCCGACTGGGACGTGATCCCGCGCCGACACCTGGTCCGCCGCGGCGACGTCGAGCGCACGATGGAGCCGCGCCTGATGGCCGTGCTGGTCCAGCTCGCGTCCAGGCCCGGCGAGGTCGTCACGCGGACCGAACTGCTGGACGCGGTCTGGGCCGGGACCGTCGTGCAGGAAGACGCGCTCACGCAGGCCGTGTCGCAGTTGCGCCGCCTGCTCGACGACAATTCGCGCGCTCCGGCGGTGATCGAGACCATCCCCAAGCAGGGCTATCGGCTGATCGCTGCCGTCGGGCCGGCCCCGGCCGCGACCGCCACCGGTGCCGCTGCGCCCCCGGAAACGCCGATGGCCACCGGTCTCCCCCTGCGGCACCGGGGCGGCAGGTCGCGATGGCTGGCCCTGGCAGTGGCGGCCGGGGCGGTCGCGATCGTCGTGGCGGCCGTGTGGTTCCGGCCCGATGCGGGCCGCAAGGCGGAACCGGCCCCTGTCACCTGGCAGGAGCGCCCGTTGACGTCCTTCCCGGGCGAGGAAGGCTGGCCGGCGCAATCGCCGGACGGCAGCCTGGTGGCGTTTGCCCGGCGCGAGGAAGGCGCGGTGACTTTCCGGGTGCAACTGCTGCGGGTGGCCACCGGCGAGACCTTTCCGCTGACGGAAGAGCCCGGCGACGAGACCTCGCCCGCCTGGTCGCCCGACGGTGAACGGGTGGCCTTCGCGCGCGAGGTGGCCGAGGGAATTCGCCTGTGCGTGGCCCCGGCCATGGGCGGGCCCGTCCAGGAACTGGGTCCGCTGCACTGGGCACTGGGCGGGCACGACTGGGCCCCGGACGGGGCTTCGATCGTCTACTCCGCCAAGGACGGGCAGGAGGCGCCGATGCGTTTGCTGCGCCTGCGCATCGCCGACGGCGGCATCGAACCGGTGACCACGCCCGAGCCCCTCTCGCGCGGCGACACCTGGCCGCGATTCTCGCCCGACGGCTCCCAGCTGGCCTTCGTGCGCAGCGACCGCGGCTCGTCGCGCGAAGTGCTGGTGATGCCGTCCGCAGGCGGCGAGGTGCGGCGCCTGACGGGCGGCTTCTCGACGACCGGCGGCCTGGACTGGGCCGGCGACGGCCGGTCGCTGGTCCTCTCGGCCACGCTGCGGGGCACCTACGAGCTGTGGCGCGTGCCGGTGGCCGGCGGCGCGCCCGAACTGCTGCCGACGAAGGGACACCGGGCCCTGCACCCCGATTGCGGCCGCGATGACGGGCAACTGGTCTTCGTCGACAGTCTGCTGGACACCGAACTGGAGATACGCGCCCTGGCGACGCCGGAACAGGCGCAGGCCGTGGCGCCGTCGACCCGCCTGGACACCGGCGCCCGCTTCTCGCCCGATGGGCGCACGGTGCTGTTCGTCTCCGAGCGCAGCGGATCGCGGGAACTGTGGCTGCTGAACCGCGACAGTGGAGCCGTGCGACAGCTGTCCGCGTTCGCCGGCGACGCCCTGCGCAAGCCGCGCTGGTCGCCCGACGGCAGGCGCGTGGCGGTGAACGTGACGCGAAACGGCTGGCTGCAGATCGTCGTCGTCGACGTGACCAGCGGCCTGCAGAGGCAGGTGACACCCGACGGCGGCCACTACCGGCTCGGCCACTGGTCCGCCGACGGCGACGGTATCTTCTATTCGCGAGAACGCGGCGCCGAATGGCAGGTGGGGCGCGTCCGGCTCGACGGCACCAGCGCCGTCGATGTTCCCTGCCCAGGCTGCCTCTCGCTGCACGAACAGCCGGACGGCACCCTCACCTACTTCCGGGAAACGGAGCCCGGCCTGTTCCGCGGACTTCCCGGCGGCCGCGAAGACAGGCTCTCTGTGCCCGAGGACGACGGTGCGGGCACCGAGAACCTGGAAGTGACGGCCGACGGCTGCTGGTTCACGCGCGTGACCGGAGCCGTGGCCTGGCTTTCCTTCCGCGACTTCGCGACCGGCACCGTGCGCAATGAGGTGCAACTGCCCGACAACGCGACAGGCGAGTTCCACGTCTCGGGCGACGGCCGCGAAGTCCTGCTGTCGACCGTCGCCCGGTCAGGCAGCGACCTCGTGCTCGTGGCCGAACCGGGCGGCTCAGCGCAGTAGGGTCACGCGCGTCCGCAACGTTCCCTGCGGCGTGGCCAGCCTGGCGAAGTAGCTGCCGCTGGCCACGGCGCGGCCGCCGTCGTCGGTGCCGTCCCACGCCGCGGCATGGCGCCCCGCAGCGTGCGGCCCCTCAACCAGCCTTCGCACGAGATTGCCCCGCAGGTCGAACAGCTCGAGTCGCACTTCGTCGGCGCGCGGCAGGTCGAAGGTGATCACCGCGCGCGGATTGGCCGGATTGGGAAAGACACCCAGCTCCATTCCCTGTTCCACTCCAGGCACCGGCGCGAGCGACTGGCGTACCGCCACCTCGGACAGCTGTGGTGAAACGGCCGGGTCGGCCGAGGCCAGCAGCACCTTGTACTGCACGTAGCGCCCGAGCGGTTCAAGCTGGGTGCCGGGCGTGGAGATGGGCGCCGACCACGGCCCCAGCGCCTCGGGGGCCTCGCCGCCGCGCACGACGAACTGCAGCTCGGCGCCGGCAGGCACCTCGGCGACCCAGTCCAGCGTGAGCGCGCCACCGGCGCCGGCGTCGAGGATGCTCCCGGTCAGTTCACCCGCGCCGACAAACGTCGACGTGTCGTACCAGCGGAAGAGATCGGTGGTGTTGGACGAGGCGAGCACCTCCAGGGCGCCGTCACCGTCCACATCGCCCGTGCCCACGGCAAGCGGCCGCGGCAGGGCCGTATCGACATTGCGCCGTGTCCAGGCAATGGGCATGGTGCCCCCGCCGTTCTCGAACCAGGCCACGGCGTTGCCGCCGTAGCCCGCCACGACGACGTCCAGCCGCCCGTCACCGCTGATGTCGGCCAGCTGGACCTGGTGCGCCTGCCCCAGGGCGCCGGTGATCAACTGCGCCGACCACGCCACCGGATTGCCGCCGAGGTTCGCGAACCACAGGACCCGCGCATCGAAACCGCAGGCAAGCGCGTCGAGGTCGCCGTCACCGTCGATGTCGCCCAGCCGCACCGAACGCCCGCCGAAGAACCCGGTGGTGATCACGTACTTGGTCCAGGTGACGGGATCGCCACCCTCGTTGCGCCACCAGGCCACCTGCTGCGACGTGGTGCCGGTGGCCAGGATGTCGGCCCGCCCGTCGCCGTCGATATCGCCGGCCCGCGCCGAGTGGGCGCCATTGACCGCCGCGTCGACGACGTGGCGTGTCCAACCCATCGGCACGTTGCCGTCGTTGCGCCACCACACAACGTCGCCCAGGGTCAGGTTGGTGCCGATCACGTCGATGTGGCCGTCGCCGTCCACGTCGCCGGTGGCGATCTCCCAGGCCTGGCTCCAGTTCGTTTCGAGGTTCACCGGCGTCCACGCCGGCGGCGAGCCGCCCCCGTTCAGATAGCAGGTGATGCGGCTGCCGATGGCCCCGGTGGTGGCCACCAGGTCCAGGTCGCCGTCGCCGTCCAGGTCGGCGGCGCTGGCGGCCGCGACTTCGCCGTACGCATCGTCGACCGGATGGGGCGTGAAGGTCGGCGTGCCGGCGCCGTCATTGATCCAGACCAGCAGGTCGCCGCTGGTCTCCGAAGCGGTGACGATGTCGGTGTCGCCGTCACCGTCGATATCGACACCGTCGATCCCGAACGCCCCGTCCTGGGCATCGGCCAGCAGGTGCGGCACGGCCGGCACCACGGCCTGCGAGGCAAGCGCGACCTGACCCGGCACCGCCAGCCACGAGACGCCGGCTGCCGCATCGAATCGACGCGTCCAATCCGTGACCGGCCCCGTCAGGCCGCCCCCGCCCGACCAGTCGGTCTGGATGACATCGGCCGGGCTCGTGGGCACCCAGGCCAGGGCGAACATGGCTGCGAACATGGCGACATTTCCGAGCGCTTTCATGACAGAGTTCCTTCCGCTTCCGTGGCGTTGTCGTCGCGGGACCAGCGGCGCCTGCCGCCTGCCCGTGCGACAAGCCTACGAAAGGGCCGCTGCGCACGGCCTGAAGGAAAGGTGCAGAGATGCTGCGGAAGATGTCTAGGCCCCGGCAAAGCCTTGTTCAGGCCATTGTGGGCGTTCCTGCCAGCCGTGGGCAGCCGGCATCAGGACGACGGCCACCCCCGTGAACCAGAGGTGGCCGTCAGCACATTCAGCGATGGACGGCGCGTCGCGCCCCAGCGCGGCTTAACGATAGAGCGACTTCACCTGCCCCCAACTGGACAGGTCGGTCGGCGTGGCGGCCGCGGTCAGGAAGCCGCGGATCTCGCCGCCGGGGAACAGGTTGCTGTGGACGTTGACGTAGGCCTTGCCGTCGGTGATGGCCTGGAACAGGGCGGCCTCAGCCGTCGCGGCAGTGCCGCCGTTGTTGGCCACGAAGGAGCCGTTGAAGCTCGCGGTGAGGGTCGTATCGAAGAGCTGGTCGTACATGCCGGCCGACACGCCCGCCGGGAATCCGGGGAACGTCGGCGTCGTGGTGGCGACGCCCGCCGTCCCCGTGCCGGCCACGGTGGTCGGTCCGTGGATATGGCAGGCGGTGGTCACGCCCGACAGGCCTTCAAAGGTGATGAACACGTTCATCGTATGGGCGACGGGATCAATGTCGACCTGCGCGAAGCCCGTACCCATCGAGGCGTTGGGCGGCGATTCGGCAGCACCGCTCAACGTGGCGGTGTAGGAGACGACGGCGGCGTTCGCAACGACCGGCGCGCCGAGCGCCAGTACGGCCGCCAGCGCCAGCATGTGAACAGCCGGGTTCATTCGCATGGTCCTGGTCTTCATGGGTGTCCTCCCTGTGGATGACTCAGTGTATGGAAACACGGCCCGCTGCCATGGCAGGGGTCATTGATGTGGGCGTGCGAAGCGGCAGGATAGACATGTCGTCGCGGTGCCGCCACGGCACGGCGGGCCGTTGCCGGGCAACGCGAAGGGCCGGTCGCAGCGTCCCGCGGGACGCCCGACCGGCCCTTCATTGTCACGTACGGCCGCCGTTGCAGCCTGCGGCTACTTGCTCAACACCATCCGCCGCGTCTGCACTTCGCTGCCGGCGCGCAGCCGGTAGAAGTACACGCCCGTGGCCACGGAACGGCCGGCTTCGTCGCGTCCCTGCCAGGTGGCTTCGTGGCGTCCGGCCGACTCCGGTCCGGCGAAGATCGTGTCCACGAGATGACCGGCCAGGTCGTACACCTGCAGCTCCACCTCGACCGGCGACGTCAGCTCGTAGCGGATGACCGTCGACGGGTTGAACGGGTTGGGCACGTTCTGGTGCAGCACCACAGCCTCCGTCAGGACCGGCTGCGGCACCGGGCTGAGTTCGGGCTGGAAGACCTTCTGCACGAAATCGGGCCGGTCGATGAACGGATTGCGGTTGCCCTGGATGGCGTACACCGCCTCGTTGCGGTCGATCTCCTTCGTGCTCACCGGGTCGGCGGTGTTCCACTCCAGCAGCATCGCCTCGGCCCAGGGCAACAGCACGGCGCCGTCGGTCATGGGGCTGCCCGGCCAGCTGGCGTCCTGCAGGTAGTAGCGCGTGGTCATGTAGAAATAGGCCCGCGCGAAGTCGCCCTTGTAGGCATCGATGGGCTCGAACACGGTCCCGCTGTAGCCCGGGTAGGCGCACGGTCCCAGCTTGCTGCCGTTGAGCGTCGTCTCGGTGGGGACGCCGACCTCGCCGAACGGATAGTTGCTGCGCAGGTTGTTCACGTCGTTGTCGGTCGGGTAGACCATGAACAGGTCCGTGTACATGGGCGACGTGGACCCGTACCAGCTGGCCGGCCACGAGTGCTCGCGGTTGTAGCCGGTGCCCTCGCTCCCGGCCTGGCCGCCCTGGTCGACGCCGAACGTGTACTCGTAGGGCGGTATGCCGTCGGGGATGTCCGAGTACATGTCCCAGACCTTGCCGTTGGGCTTGTCGTCGGTGGTATAGAACGCCGTCCACAGGCCGTCGTAGCTGACCGACTGGTGGCCGTCGATGATGCTCTCGAGGGCGGCCTGCAGCGGCGCGCCGACCAGGCCTTCAGCCGACGCGTAATAGCCCGCCGGGATGTTCCCGCCGTAGTAGCTGAACACGACCTGCGCGCCGCTCACGACGTTGCCGTACAGGTCCGCGACGCCGCCCACGGTGAGCGTGTGGCTGCCGGTGCCCATCACGGTCAGGGTCAGCGCCACGGTCTCGGGCTGGCCGGGGACGAGCGCCGCACCGAGGACCGTGCACCCGCTCACGAGGTAGTTGCCGGCCACATTGGCCGTGGCCGCGGCGACCGGCTCGGAGAACTTCACCTGCAGGCTGGTCGTACCGGCCGGCACGACCGCCACGATCAGCGGCACGTAGGTGTCACCGACGAAGACGATGTCCGCGGCGCTGCGCGGCACCACGCCGTCAGCTGTGCTGTTGCCGCTGACGGGCCCGGTGATCGTGTAGCGCGTGCCCTGCACCAGGTTCGGCGAGACCGCCAGGTCGTCGACGGCGATGGCGCCGCCGGTGTTCGTGACCTCCCAGCGCGGGGTCGCAGCGGCGCTCAGCGTGCAGGAGGCGTCCACCACCTGCACGAGCACGCCTTCCCAGTCCTCGGCGATGGCTTCGCCCGTGGTCAGCACGGCGGCCGCAGGCAGCACGCCCGGCGCATAGCTGTTGACCTGGGCCGTGGTGAGCATCGTGTTGCCGCTGGTCTCGGCCACGACACCGCGCACCTCGACGAGGGTGCCGGTTGCGGGCGCCGCGACACCTGAGACCCACAGGCCGCTGCGCGCGCCGGCGCCGTCCTGGATCGTGAACGTGGTGCCGAAGCCCGCCGTCACGACGCCCGACGTGACCACGGTCTGGCCGAGGTACGACGAAGCGGCGCCCGTTCCCTGGATGGCCGCGACGGCCACCACGGTCGGCAGTGCGTAGCTCTGCTGCGGGGACACGGTCTGGGCCGGGATGCTGTTGGCGGCAGTGACTGCATAGTAGACGGTCGCGCCTGCGGACTGCGACGGGATCGATGCCGAGGTGGCCCACGTGCCGCCTCCGATGTCGGACATCGGGATGGCGTTGGTCAGCGATCCGGAAACCAGGCCCCAGTTCAGCGTGACGGTGGTGATCGTGGCATTGGCGTCGGTCACCGTCGCCTGCACGCTGACGGTCTGACCCGGCAGGGGCCCTGCGGGGTTCGTGGTGACGGCGCTGATGACCGGGCCCCTGCGAAACGACGGGATTGTGCACGCCGGGCGTCGCCTGGGTCGGCGTATCGACCGCCGTCGACGTCCATTGCGCGGCGTTGAACGTCAGGCTCGGCGTGCTGACGTCGGCGTTGCGCACCATCGTCTTGTTCTCGAAGTTCGTGGACGGCACGACGAGGCTCTCGACCACCGTGCCGGAGCCGTTCTTGAGCTTGGCGCCGTCGTTGATGTTGCCGTTCCAGGTGCTGTTGCTCGCGGCCCACGCAGCAGCCGCGAAATCGATCGGGAAGGCCACGACCGGCGCCGTGCCGCCGGCCACCAGCGCTTCACCCGGCGCGATCGTCCCGGAGAGGTTCCAGGTGAAGATGTCGGAACCGTTGCCGACGGCGACCAGCTGCCAACCCGTCAGGCTTACGCTCGCGGCGCCCGAGTTGTAGATCTCGATGTAGCGATCCGTGAGGTAGTTCAATCGGGGATCGCAGAGTTCCGAGATGATGACGTCGGCCCGCGCGGCGGGTACCAGGGCCATCAGGAGCAGCAGGAACGTACAGAAGCGGGCGACGGGCTTCTTCATCGGGCGGACCTCGCGCATACGGAAGGGCCTGCAGGCGCGACGGGCCGGGATCTGGCGGCCGCGCTGGCAGGCGGGAGGGGCCCGCACCGCGGGCCATCGGTAAATGATACCACAAGCGCAGTAAAAATCAAATATTAGTTCCTATGGAACTGCATGTGACAACGGCGGTTGACGCTATTTGCCCTTGTCCTTCTTGCCACCGCCCTTGTGGTCGTCACCCTTCAGTTTGTTGGGCCGGTGGTCGTCCGAACGATTATCGTCACGGCCCTTGTCGTGCCCCTTGCCGTGGCGCTCGCGGTACCGGTCAGCCATGACCGCGCGGATGTCGCGACCCGAGGCCCGCCACTGCATCGCCGTCTCGATCGACACGCCGTAGTACTCGTGGATCATGCGCGCGCCCACGAGGTGGCGCATGTCGTCGTCGCTGAGGACCATGACGTGGCGGCCGTCCTTGCGGTGCTTCTTCCAGTGGCCGTAGGCCTTGCCGTAAGGCGGTCCGGGGTCCCGTGACACGGTCACGAAGTAGACGTCGACAGGCACCTGGCAGCGGTTGGAGATCTCGAACCAGCCGAGCCCCTGCTGCCGCAGGCCGAAAGCGTATTCCGGTCCCTTGTTGCAGTGACGGCTGAGGAACAGCGCCACGGCCAGGTCGTCCGGGTCGGGGTAGTAGCGCCGTCCCCAGTCCTCGATGACGCGCGGCTCGCGGTCGAAATAGCGGGACGAGATCGAGACGAACAGGCCGCCGTCGTCGCCCAGCGGTGCGGCTGCACCGAAGTCAACGTCGACGCCGGCCGGCGCCGCCCCTGCACTTGCGAACAGGGCCAGAACCAGCAGCAGGGATATCCTCTTCATGCGACACCTCCAGACAGACAACCTAGCGGCGACATCGTGAAGCGGCACGCGCCTCAGGCAACGAGAGCGAGCTTGAGGGATGACCGATGCCCGCCGCAGGTGTATTGCGCCAGGTAGATTCCGGCCGGTACGGTATGGCCGGAGTCGTCCGAGCCGTTCCAGACGGCCTCGTGGGCACCAGGACTGCGGTCGACCTCCAGGTCCCGGATGTGCCG
Organism: bacterium; assembly: GCA_016703265.1. Taxonomy (NCBI): domain Bacteria; species bacterium. The sequence continues at coordinate 325,224 of JADJCK010000005.1, read as the reverse complement.
GCCGCGCACGTCGTAGATATCGAGTGAAAGCACGGCGACGGTCGCCAGGCCCTCCGGCACGAGGTCGGTGATGGCGGTGCGCGCGTTGAACGGGTTGGGCCGTGCCGGACCGAGCCGGCCCAGTGACGGCAGGTCCGCAGCCGATGTGCCCGGCGCCTGCCACGGATCGGAAAGGGCACTGTAGACTGACCTCACGCCCGTAGCGCTGACCCCGCGAACGCGAACGCGGTACGTGGTGCCCGGTTGCGCCTGCAGGGTCCACATCGTATCGGGAACCGTGGCGACCATCGTCTCGGAAGCTGGTTGCACGGTGAGCCAGACTTCGTAGCTGACGGCCGGCGGCAGGGGCTGTCCGAGGGCATTCTTGGCCGGACTGGCCGTCCAGCGCACGGTCCGGGCGATGGCCGCAAGGGCAGGACTCGCCTGCAGTCCGCCGATCAGGATCAGAAAGATGGCGATGGCGCCGCGGCGGCTGCGTTGCATCCTGCGGGGTTGCGTGTGGGTGGTGTTCATGGGCGACTACCTCCATGTCAAACCAGCCGAACCGTCGGCTGGTACACCCACACACAGCAAGATACATACGCGCTTTCTTTATGATAATGACCGCCTCTTTTCCAAGTTAAGTGATTGATTTATATTGCGTTAATAATTTTGACAACAACATCAAATTCGTCTTATTGCCACTTTGTCTCCAATCGAGAACACATCTCATCTTTATGGCAAGTTCGTGATCATTGACACCGGCTGCCGCCAGACCACCCGCGGGCGAGCAGCAGACGGCTGCCCCGCGGACGCTGAGCAGCCGCGTTCAGCGACCGGCGAGTCCCGGCACGATGGCCTTCAGGTCCTGGACATATTGGCGGAACTGGGCCACGCCCTGGGCGGTGATGCGCACGAGCGTGCGCGGACGGCGCCCTTCGAACGTCTTCTCGACGCTCACCAGCCCGCCGGCCTCGAGTTTGGTGAGGTTGACCGACAGCACGCCGTCGGTCAGGCGCAGGGCCGCCCGCAGGTCGGTGAAAGTGTGGGCGGTGGGCATGGCGACGAGCCGGGACAGGAGCATGAGCCTGACCCGGCCGTGGATGAGCGGCGACAGCCGTTCCCGCTCCGGCCGGGCCGGGGCGGGGTTCTTGGCTCGCGCCATGACTTCCGGCCTCCCTGCCGGGCGTCATCGCCGCGAAGGCTCGCCGCATCCGTGCGGCGTCGCTGCCGTTCGCGCTGCGCTGTTCAGGGACCGGCCGGTGTGTTCCCGGTTGTCGGTCCGGGCCGGTCCCTGAGATCCAGGAATGGCCGCCCTGCCAGTTCCTGTTGCGGGTCCATTGGTTCCAGACCGCCGAAACGGACCGTGGCCTTCCGACGCGACCGGCGCGCATCCGTGCGCAGCGGTCGGTCGGCGAGGGGCGGCTGGCACCCAGGACCAGTGAACCCGCCCCTCATTGCCGCCCGGAGATCCTTCTCCGACCCCTTGCGGGGATCCGTCGCTCCGTCAGGACCCGGCTGGCCGAACCGTTGGACCAGACCGGCCTTCTCGCCGTGGCGAACCGAAGCTCCCCACGTCCCCGACCGGTCGTCTGCACCTGGTCGTCCCGGCCCGGGATCCTTCCCGAAACCGGTCCTCTCGACCCGGCGCCATGCTTTAATAACTGAAGTACTTTTGTATGTAAAGCACTAATTGCGGCCCGAGGGATTTTTTCCGGGAAGTGACGGAGTCGCCCGTGGACGGTGGAAATACCGCTGCCGGCACACTATTTTGGCGATGCGGTTTCGCGTCAGGCGCGCGGCGGCGCCAAAGGATTTATCCGGAGGGAAACGCCTTGAAGACCGACAAGCTCATCGCCATCGAAGACCAGTTCGGAGCCCACAACTATCACCCGCTGGACATCGTCATCCGCAAGGCCGAGGGCGTCTGGGTCGAAGACGTCGAAGGCAAGCGCTACATGGACTTCCTGGCCGCCTACAGCGCCGTCAACCAGGGGCACTGCCATCCGCGCCTGGTGAAGGCGCTGAAGAAGCAGGCAGCGAAGGTGACGCTCACCAGCCGCGCGTTCCGCAACGACCAACTGCCGCACTTCTGCGAGGAAGTGTGCGCGCTGACCGGTTTCCCCAAGGTGCTGCCGATGAACTCGGGCGCCGAGGCCGTGGAGACCGCGGTGAAGGCCGCGCGCAAGTGGGGCGAGAAGGTCAAGGGCATCGCGAAGGACAAGTGCGAGATCATCGTCTGCGCCGACAACTTCCACGGACGCACGACGACCATCGTCAGCTTCTCCACCGACGAGCAGTACCGCGACGGCTTCGGGCCGTTCACGCCGGGCTTCGTGATCATCCCCTACGGCGACGCGAAGGCGCTGGCCGCCGCCGTGACAGAGAATACGGCCGCCTTCCTGGTCGAGCCGATCCAGGGCGAAGCCGGCATCAAGCTGCCGCCCGAGGGATTCCTGAAGCAGGCCGAGAAGATCTGCCGCGACAACAACGTGCTGCTCATCTGCGACGAGATCCAGTCGGGCCTGGGGCGCACCGGGAAAATGTTCGCCTTCCAGCACGAGGATGTGCAGCCCGACGGTGTCATCGTCGGCAAGGCGCTCAGCGGCGGCTTCTATCCCGTGTCGGCGTTCCTCAGCCGCGAGGATGTCATGGGCGTCTTCAATCCCGGCGACCACGGCTCAACCTTCGGCGGCAACCCGTTGGGCATGGCCGTGGCGCGCGAGGCGATGAAGGTGCTGGTGGAAGAGGAACTCATCGAGAACAGCGCGAAGCTCGGTCCCTGGTTCATGGCCAAGCTGCAGGAGATGAAGTACAAGAGCATCAAGCAGGTGCGTGGCCGCGGGCTGTGGATCGGCGTGGTGCTCGATCGCAAGGCCCGCCCCTACTGCGAGGCGCTGATGAAGGAAGGCATGCTCTGCAAGGAGACGCACGAGAACGTCATCCGGCTGGCGCCGCCGCTGAACATCACGAAGGCCGAGCTGAACATGGCTGTTCGGCGCATCGACAAGGTCTTCCGCAAGCTCGAAGGCTGAACACGCGCGGGCTGACAGCCCGGGCGTCATCTGGTATCTTTGGCCGCAGGCGGCCGCCGGAAACGGCGGCCGCCTTCCCTTTGTCGCCTGGCCTTCGCCGGGCCCTCGCCGGTCCCCTCGACTGCCCCAAGGAGTGCCCCGATGCTTTCGCGCCCCTCCCCTCGCCCGAGCCGCGCGGCGTTCCTGTTCGCGGGGCTGCTGCTGGCCGGCGCCGCGCCGGCCATGGCGCAGACGTCCGTGACGGCCCCCGCCGACACGGCCACCTTCGCCTGGCGCACGCTGGCTTCGCTGTGCGACCTGGTGGGCAGCCGCCCTGCCGGGAGCCCGCAGATGGCGCGCGCCGTCGACTGGGCCGTCACGACGCTGCGCGCCGCCGGCTTCGACAGCGTCTGGACCGAACCGGTAACGGTGCCGGTGTGGACACGCGGCCGCGAGTGGGCGCGGTGCACGGCCCCGGCGCCCTTCGATATGCAACTGCTCGGGCTGGGGCTGAGCGACGGCACCGGGCCGGACGGCATCGAGGCCGAAGTGCTCGTCGTGCGCAGTTTCGAGGAACTGGAACAGCGCGCCGGCGAGGCGAGCGGACGCATCGTGCTGTTCAACATGCCGTGGGTCGACTACGGGACCACGGTGCAGTACCGCAGCAAGGGCGCCAGCACGGCCGCGAAGCACGGTGCCGTGGCCTGCCTGATCCGCTCGGTGACGCCGTTCAGCCTCGGCACGCCGCACACCGGCATGATGCGCTATGCCGACGACGCGCCGCGCATTCCCGCCGCCGCTCTCACCGTCGAGGACGCCGCGCGCCTGCAGCGCCTGGCCGATCGCGGCCTGTGGCCGCGCGTGCACCTGTACATGGAGGCGCGCAATCTCGGCGACGGACCCTGTGCGAACGTCGTGGCCGACATCCGCGGCGAGAAGTGGCCGGAAGAGATCGTGCTGCTGGGTGCGCACCTCGATTCGTGGGACGTTGGCACCTGTGCGCACGACGACGCGGCCGGCTGCGCCATGATGATGGCGGCGGCACGCGAGCTGATGCTGGAAGGCCGGCGACCGGCCCGCACGGTGCGCGTGGTGCTGTACACGGCCGAGGAGATCGGGGTCTACGGCGGCCGGGCCTATCGCGATGCCCATCTGGGCGAGATCGACCGCCACGTGGTCGCCATGGAGAGCGACTCGGGCGCCTTTGCGCCGCGCGGCTTCTCCGTGGCCGGCGACTCGCTGGCCGTGGCACGGGTAGCCGAGTTGGCGGCCCCGCTTGCGGCGTTCGGCGCCGAGTCCGTGACGTCCGGCGGCTCGGGCGCCGACGTGCACCCGCTGGTGGAGCTGGGCGTGCCCGGCATCGGGCACCGGGTGGAAGGCGATACCTACTTCCACTTCCACCACTCGCCGGCCGACAACCTGGACAAGGTGGATCCGGTGCTCGTGAACCGGAACGTCGAGGCCATCGCCGGGCTGGCCGGCGCGCTGGCCGCCGATCCCCGGCCCCTGCCGCGTCGCCAGCCGGCGCAACCTGCGACCCGTTGATTGCGTCATAGACAGGTTGCGGCCCGGGCACCCGGGCCGCGACCCCATCCCCCTGCACACAGCCTGGAGGTTCCCATGTTCCGCTGCCCGAATCCGCCCGCCGGCCGGAATCCGCGCCGATCCTGGCGTCACGCCCTGGCCCTGGCCCTGGTGCTGCTGGCGCCTGCCATCGCACTGGCCGCGTCGCCCGCCGACCCCGCCGCCGCCGCCCCCGACTTCGGCGACACGCGCCTGCTGCGCTTCCCCGACATCCACGGGGACACGATCGTCTTCACGTACGCCGGCGACCTCTGGACCGTGTCGGCCAAGGGCGGCGAAGCGCGCCGACTGACCGCGGCCCCGGGCTACGCCTCGCAGCCGAAGTTCTCGCCCGACGGCAAGCTGATCGCGTTCTCGGGCAACTACGACGGCAACCACGACGTGTACGTGGTCGACGCTGCCGGCGGCGAGCCGCGGCGGCTGACCTGGCACCCCTCGTTCGACCGCGTGATCGACTGGCAGCCTGACGGCAAGTCGATCCGGTTCCAGTCGGGCCGCGAGAGCAACACCGGTCGCGACCTGCAGCTCTACACGGTGCCCGTGGACGGCGGGCTGCCGGTGAAGATGATCCTGCCGACGGCCGGCCTGTCGAGCTACTCGCCCGACGGCAAGGTGATCGCCTTCAACCGCGTCACCACTGAGAACCGCACCTGGAAGCGCTACAAGGGCGGCTGGGCCCCGGACGTGTGGACCTACGACTTCGCCGCCAATCGGTCGCAGCGCCTCACCGACTGGGCGGGCTCCGACAACTTCCCGATGTGGCACGGCGACACGATCTACTACACCAGTGACCGCACCGATCGCCTGCAGGTCTGGGCCTACGACACGAAGACCGCCCAGCACCGCCAGGTCACGTTCCACGACGAGTACGACGTGAAGACCCCGAGCCTGGGCACCGACTCGATCGTCTACGAGAACGGCGGCTGGCTGTACGTGCTCGACCTGAAGGGCGGCCAGCCCCGCAAGGTGACCGTTTCGCTGCACAGCGACAACGTGCTGACGCGCCCGGTGATCAAGTCCGTGGCCGAGCAGATCACCAGCGCCGGCGTGGCCCCGGACGCCAAGCGCGCCGTCTTCGCCGCTCGCGGCGAGATCTTCACGGTGCCGGCGGAGAAGGGCGATGTCCGCAACCTGACCATGACGCCGGGCGTGCGCGACCTGGCTCCCGCCTGGTCGCCCGACGGCAAGCAGGTGGCCTGGCTGAGCGACCGGACCGGCGAGTACGAGATCTGGCTGAAGGGCGCCGACGGCCGCGGCGAGGCGGAAGCAGCTCACCAGCGGCTCGAAGACCTACCGTCTGCAGCTGGACTGGTCGCCCGACGGCAAGCACCTGGCCGTCAACGACGCCGACATGAATCTCTGGCTGGTCGACGCGACGAGCGGCGCCTCCACGCTGGTCGGGCATTCGACCTCCGGCGAGATCGACAACTGGAGCTGGGCGCCGCGCGGCGGCTGGCTGGCCTACGCCAAGGGCGAATCCAACGGCTATCGCTCGATCTACCTGTACGAGGTGGCCGGCGGCAAGACGCACCGCGTGACTTCCGACTTCAACGATTCGTCGGCACCCTGCTTCGACGACAAGGGCGACTACCTGTTCTTCGTCTCGAGCCGTCACTTCGCACCCACGCTGGGCGGGTTCGACCTGAACCCGTTGTGGACGAACATGGACGGCATCTACGTGGCGACGCTGCGTGCCGATGTGGCCCACCCGTTCCCGCCCGAAAGCGACGAAGTCGGCGCCGGTGGCGACGAGGGCGAGGAAGGAAAGGACGCCGACAAGGAAGAGGCCAAGGACGGCAAGAAGAGCGACAAGAAGGACAAGGACACCAAGTCGGAGAAGCCCGTCGTCATCGAGACGGCCGGGCTCATCGACCGCCAGGTGGCGCTGGACATCCCGTCCGGCAACTACATGCGCCTGCAGTTCGCCGAAGGCAAGCTGTTCTACCTGAGCCGCCCGTTCACGCCCGGCGGCGGCCGTGACGACGGCCCCGGCGCCGCCGCCTCGGTCATGGTGTTCGACATGAAGGAGCGCGAGGCCAAGCCCGCGCTGGAGAAGGTCGACAGCTATGTGCTCTCGGCCGACGGCAAGCAGATGCTGTACCGTTCGGGCGAGACGTTTGGCCTGGTCGAGGCCAAGGCCGAGCAGAAGCCGGCCGAGAAGCCGCTGCGCACCGCCGAGATGGAAGCCCGCGTCGACCCGCGCGCCGAGTGGCGGCAGATGTTCCGCGACGCCTGGCGCCAGGAGCGCGACTTCTTCTACGACCCCGGCATGCACGGCGTGGACTGGGACCGCATGTACCAGCGTTACGGCCAACTGGTGCCGTATGTCACGCACGGCGCCGACTTCGCCTACCTGCTCGGTGAACTGATCAGCGAGCTCAACTGCTCGCATACGTACGTCGAGACGGGCGACGTGCCCAAGTCCCCGAGGGTCGGCACCGGCCTGCTCGGCAGCACGTTCACCCTCGACGCGGCCAGCGGCCGCTACCGGTTCGGGCGCATCTACAACGAGCGCGACTGGAACTCCGACACGCCCACGCCGCTGCAGGCGCCAGGCATCGCGGTGGCGACCGGCGATTACCTGCTGGCGGTCGACGGCATCGAATTGAAGGCGCCGATGAACCCGTACAGCCTGTTCGAGAACAAGGTCGGCAGGCAGGTCGTGCTGAAGGTCGGGAAGAAGGCCGACGGCAAGGACAGCCGCGAGATCACCGTCGAGCCGATCGCCGACGACGGCGCGCTGCGCTACGAGGCCTGGGTGCAGGCCAACCGGCGCCGCGTCGACGACCTTTCGAAGGGCCGCATCGGCTACCTGCACCTGCCGAACACCGCGGTGGGCGGCCAGATCGGCTTCGCGAAGGGCTACTACCCGAACCTGCGCAAGGAAGGGCTCATCATCGACGAGCGCTTCAACGGCGGCGGGTTCATCCCCGACTTCTTCATGAACATCCTGCGGCAGAAGCTGGTCAACCTGTGGAAGCCGCGCTTCGGGCAGGACTGGCGCACGCCGGGCACGGCGTTCGCCGGCCACATGGCGATGATCAGCAACGGCTACGCCGGCAGCGGCGGCGACGCCCTGCCCTACTACTTCAAGTACTACGAGCTGGGCCCGGTCATCGGCACGCGCACCTGGGGCGGGCTCGTGGGCATCAGCCGCGGCCTGGGCCTGATGGATGGCGGCGGCGTCACGTTCCCCGAGTTCGGGCTGTTTGACATGCAGGGCAAGTGGGACGTCGAGGGCCATGGCGTCGAGCCCACCATCGACCTGGACAACCTGCCGGAGGATGAGATCGCCGGGCGCGATCCGCAGCTGGAGAAGGCTGTCGAGGTGCTGCTGCAGAAGATCAAGGACGAGCCGGTGCAGGTGCCGACCAGCGGGGAATTCCCGCGGGACAAGTAGCGGGCACGGCCAACCCGGATCGTGATGGAAGAGGACGCCGCTCCCGGCCGGGGGCGGCGTCCTCCATTGTCAACGTAGTGCAGGAGCCGCCGGAGCGGGCGGTGCGAACAGTATTGCCGGCTGCTACCTTCCGGACCGCCTTCTTCCCATGCGCAGGTAGAGATCCTCGACCTGCTTGCGCGCCCAGGGAGTCCGGCGCAGGAACTTCAGGCTGGATTCGACGCTGGGGTCGGTGGTGAAGCAGCGGATCCGGATGCGCCGCCCGAGCTCGTCCCACCCGTAATGGCCCACCAGGCTGACCAGGATCTGTTCCAGGGTCAGGCCGTGCAGCGGATTGCCTGGCTGTTGTCCGGTCATGCCTGGTCTGCAGTCGGTTCGTCCGTGCGTGGTTTGTCCGTGTCCGGTTCGGGTGCGGCCGGATCGTCATCATCCCGCTCGTCACCGGCCACCATGCGGTCGACGAAGTTCCGCAGCAGGTACATCTCGTCCTGGGTCAGGCCCTGGCCGATGACGGCCGCGCCGTAGACGAAGGCGATCAACGCCAGCGCGGCGGGCCCCAGCCAGAAGCCCCATGGATACTCGTCGACGGTGGTCTGCGCCCAGCCGAGCATGACGCCCCCGAGGCCGACCAGGGAAAGCACGCCGTAGACGGCCATGAATCCCGTCCAGACGTTGGGGCGCGGGCTGAAGCGGCCGTGCAGCACGATGCGATCGCCCCGCGGCAACAGCTGCAGGTTCAGGTACGGCGACAACAGTGATTGTTGCTCGGGGGGCAGCTGGATGTAGGCATAGCAGCCCACGACCTGCCCGGTGACGCGGCCGCCACCGCGTTCGAGCCGCGCCTTGATGCGGGCCATGGTGCGGGTGCCGTCGACCTTCATCGGGATCTCGAACGTGGGGCGCATGCTCGGGCGGATGGACATCGGCGCGCTCCGGGTCGGGTTCGGGGAATCCGGTGAGCCGGCAGTCCTGCCCGGCTCAGGGCTTGGCGCCACCGGCGCCGGAGCGGGTCCGGGCCAGGCGCACCTGCTGCAGGAGCCGCGCGATGTCGGCGTTGTCGGGCGCCAGGCGCGCGGCCCGGCCAAGGTCGCTTTCGGCCTCGTCGAGCCGGTGCGCATGCATGTGCAGCAACCCCGATTGTACCACGCCGTGGGGCGGTCGGGGGCCAGATCAACGGAACGGGTGAGGGCGGCGAGGGCACCTTCGGCATCGCCGGCCGTAGCCAGGGCCATGCCGAGGTCGGCCCAGGCGGAAGCGGCCTGCGGATCCAGCCGGACGGCGCTGCGCAGGCGCGGCAACGCGCCCGACAGGTCCTCGCGCGCCAGCAGGAGCCGGCCCAGTTCGGCTTCCACGCGTGCGTCGGCTGGCTGCCCGGCCTCGGCCAGCGCGATCGAGGCGCGGCGCAGGTCATCGCGCGCCAGGTCGGCGTTGCCGGAGGCCGCGAAGACGAGGCCGCGCAGGCGCAGCGCCTGCGGGTGCGCAGGTTCACGTCTCAGCATGATCCCGGCCGCATTGACGGCCAGGCCGCCCCACAGGCCGCGGTCCGCTCCGTCGGCGGCGGCCTCGAAACGGCCCAGGGCGTGCCGCGCGTACGCCGAAAGCGATCCGGTGATGTAGTTCCGCCCCATGGCCAGCCAGACCGGCGCTTCGCGCGAGGGCCGCCCCTTCTCCCCCGGCTCCAGGCGCGGCAGCAGCAGGCGCTCCAGGCAGGGATCGCCGGCCAAGGGACTGGCAGCCGCCGACTGGGAGTACCAGTCCTCGGCCAGCGTCCATTCACCGAGCCGTTCGGCCAAGGCGCCCATGTCGCGATAGCACTCGAGCGCGCGCGACGCCTGCGGACGCAGGTTCAGGCACTGGTTCAGGGCGCCGCGCAGGCGGCCAAGGCTCTCGTCGTGCACGGCCAGGACCCAGCGCAGGTACGGCGTGAAGATGTCGAGGCGCTGCAGTTCGGCGGTGATCTCCAGCACGCGGGGCGTCTGGCCCAGGCGCCCCTGCGCCAGCCCGCGCAGTTGCAGGGCGCCCTGGCTGGCGGGCTCGACCTGCATCGCCGCCAGCGCCCAGTCATCGGCGTCGGTCCACTCGGCCCGCTCGTAGTGGTGCCAGGCGCGGGTCAGGGCCGTGGCCAGGGCCGCTTCGCGCCTGAAGGCGGATCCACGCGCGGCCAGGGGCGCGCCGGCGTCGTTGAGGCGGCGCACAGCCGCCGCCGCGCCTCCCAGCGCGGTGGCTGTCTGCAACTGGTCGCCGGCGGCGCGCCAGGCGTCGGCCGCCGCCAGCCAGAGCTGCGGATCGTCGGGGGCCGCCGCCACGGCCGCTGCCGCCAGGCGGATCCGCTCGCCCGGTTCGCGGGCCTGCGCGGCCCCCCTTGCCAGGTCGACAGCGTCGCCACGACGCGCAGCCTGCGCTGCAGGCGTCAGCGCCAGGAAGGGGTCGATGGCCAGGGAATCGGAGACAATGGCGCGCAGGAGCGCACGGTCGGCGTCGCAGCTGCGGCCGGCGGTGCCGGCACAGCCGCCGCACGCGGCCCCCAGGGCGAGCAGGAGGAAGGCGAGGCGCGCTGCAGGATGGACAGCGAGAGGGGCCGCCGCCATCGCCGCCCGCCGCAGCATCGCCCGCGGCCGAACGGATCGGCCCGGGCGATGCGGCAGCGGGCTCTTGTCCATCAGTGGACCAGCCGGTGGAACCAGCTGCCGCGGGGCGCTTCCTGCATCGTGATGATGGGCACGCTGCCCAGCAGGCGGTCTCCCAGCTTGACCAGGGCGCGACCCACTTCGGCGCCGGCAGCCAGCGGCGCCGTTGCCTGCTTGGTGATCTCACGCTCGATCACCAGGTCGGCCCGGCGACCGCGGGGCACGCTCACGGTGAGCGCCTCGCCATATGTGACCTGCACCTCGCGCACCTTGCCGTCCTTGACCGCCAGCATCTGCGGCAGCGCGTCGCCGGGGCCGTCGATGATCTTCACCGGCTCGAACATGTTGAAGGCCATGGTCAGCAGGCGGGTGGTTTCCGAGGCGCGGGCGTTGTTGGTCGAGCAGCCCATGACGACCGACAGCAGGCGCTGCCCGTTCTGTTCGGCGGTGGCGGTCACGCAGAAGCCGGCGGGCTTGGTGTAGCCGGTCTTCAGGCCGTCGAGTCCGCGGAACTTGCCGATCAGGCGGTTCGGGTTGTGCAGCGTGAACTGGCCGCCGCGGAACGGCGCCTCGGCCATCGAACCCCACTCTGTCGACTCGGGATGCTTGAGCAGCTCGCGAGCCAACAAGGTCATGTCGTATGCGGTGGAGATGTCCGACCGCTGGCCGCGCGCCGGCGGCAGGCCGTGCACCGAGTGGAACTCGGTGTTGTTCATGTTGAGGTCACGCGCCTTGGCGTTCATCAACTCGACGAAGGCCGCCGTGCTGCCGGCCACGTGCTCGGCCAGTGCGGTGGCGGCATCGTTGGCCGAGTGGATGGCCAGGGCCATCAACAGGTCGCGGACGGTGAACTGCTCGCCGTCCTTCAGGTACACCTGCGAGCCGCCCACCTTGGCGGCGTTGCCCGACACGGTCACGATGTCATCGAGGGTCAGGACGCCGGCCTCGATGCGCTCGAGCACCACCAGCTCGGTCATCATCTTGAGCATCGAGGCCGGCGGACGGCGCTCGTGCTCGCGGTAGGCTTCCAGGATCATCCCCGTGTTCACGTCGAGGACGATGGCAGAGGCGAAATCGCCCGTGACCCGGGCCGGGGCCAGGCTCTCGGCGGCGGACACCGTGGCGGCGCCCATGATCAGAGTAGCGGTCAGCAGGAGGCCCAGCAGGGCCCATCGGCGGGAAATACGAAGCAGCTCCGTCTTCATCGGGCACCGATCCTCGGGTGTTGAGCGGGTCCAGGTCGACGGCTCCTCCGAACGACCTGCGGGCGCCGATCGCGGCGCCTGGCGGCGCTGGTACAATACCGCCGGTCAGGCGCGATTTCAACCGGCCTTCGCGAACTGCCGGCAAATGTGCCCGGCGCGACCTCGTTAACGGCGTCGCCAGGCCCAGATGCTGCCCGAATCGGACTCCGGCTCGAACGGACGCCCGTTGAAATCGGCGTGGTGCAGCACCGGCGTCCAGCGATCGGCCGGATGCAGGGCCCGGTAGCTGACGCTCGTCAGGGGGTACAGGATCTCGCGACCGCGGAAGATGATGCGGTCCGGATCGGTCAGCGCCGTGACGAACTCCATTCGCCCCGGCGTGATGTTCTCGTACGCGCGGTGGAAGGCAAGGCCGTTCCCGGGAACCCTGATGATGGGGAACACGTGCGACTTGCGCTCCAGGACAGGGTCGAAATTCACCGTCTGGAAGACCCAGGCACCGCCCGGCCGCAGCAGGCGATGCACGGCCGCCAGGAAGCCGGGCAGCGAGGCCAGGGGCAGGTGGGGCAGCACGTTGCCCAGGCAGATGACGGCGGCGAACCCGCCGGTGGGCAGCAGGCCCACCTCCTGCATTCCGAGGATGCGGAATTCAGCCTCCGGATAGCGGCTCTCGGCCTGGGCGATCATTCCCGGGTCCAGGTCGATGCCCAGGCAGGTGCGGCCGGGCTTCGTCAGGTGGCCGCAGCAGGCACCGGTGCCGCAACCGACGTCCAGGACCTTGCCCTCGGCGGGCAGTTCGCGTTCGAGGAACTTCAGCACGTCCCCGCGCAGCGGGAACACCTCGTCATAGTGCCCTGCAAAATCGGTGTAGAAGGCCATGGGCGAGCGGCTTCCTTTCCGTGGTCGACGTTGCGAACCGGCCCGGCCGGCCCGCGCGCCGTGCGGGTGTGCTTCAGGTCCTGTCGGGTGAGGCCTCCGCGGGATCGGGCGGCAGGTCCATGGGGCGGCCCGACTCGGCCCACGGGCGCAGGCCACCGGCCAGGTGATGCACGCCGCTCCAGCCGCAGGGCCCCGGGCGGGGGGCCCCCGGCCGGCGGTCGCCCGGCCGCCGGCCCGCCCGGGGGGGGGGGGGCGGCGCGGCGGCCGCCAGCCCGTGCAGGTCGTGCCGCCGCGCGAAAGGGCCCGGCTGCCGGGTGTGCCGGATCTCCCTTCGTCTGCGGGTGCGAGACCCCCCAGCACGAACGGGGCTGGTTGCGGGGGTCGGCGATGCGATCGAACGCCCTCAGCCACGCGTCCAGGTCAGCACTGCGCCAGGTCATGAACGGTCAGGTGGAAGCAACCCCCTGCCCAAGGCTGGGTCAGCAGCCGGCTGCCGGAATGATGCCGGTCATCTCCCGCAGTGATCGTCCTCGGCAAGAGGGCGTCCTGCGGACCCCGCTGTCGATGACGGGGGCCAGCGTCTGACCAGGCCGGAGCGCGCAGCAGGCTCGTCGGCGTCCCACGTCGACGACGGTCGGGCATGGCGCCGGGGCCTCATTGAACAGGAGGTACGCAGCAAGTCCGTCAGCCCTCCTGTCTGCGCGCCGCGCCGATGCCTCAGTCGGCCAGGTAGTAGACGACGGTCGAGACGACGCGGACCTTCTTGATGTGCGTGTTGTTCTGGTCGCGATCCTCGACCGTAAACTGGCCCTGCTGCGCCGACTTGATGCGCCCGAGCCGGCTTTCGCTGTCCTGCGCGAACTTGACCGCCACCTCGCGCGCGTTGCGCGTCGCTTCCTCGATCATGGCCGGCTTCAGGTCATTGAGCTTGGTGAACAGGAACTGCGTCTGGCTCTGGTAGGCGTCGCCGCCGAGCACGACGCCGTCGCGACCGAGCTCGCCGAGCCGCTTCTGCGTGGCACGGACCAGCTCGATCCGGGGCGTGTACACGGTGACCGTCCGCGTCGCCGAATAGCGCAGAGGGACGTTGTCGCCGCCCCACTGCTGCGCCAGCTTGTCGGTCACGGACGGCGGCGAGATGGTGATCTCGTCGTCGGTGAAGCCCGCCGCCCGCAGGAAACCGGTGATGATGCCGGCATTCTTGTCCACCGTGGCATAGAGCGCCGAGGCGTCGTTCGAGGCCGCCGTGAACTGCAGCGGCCACAGGGCGATGTCCGCCGGCACATCGCGCTCGGCCAGTCCCTTCACCGTCACCGTGCGGTCAAGCTTGCGAACCTGCAACGCGCCCCGTCCGAGCAGCAGTCCCAGGACCGCCAGGCCCAGGAAGATGCCGATCCCGATCACATAGGCGCCGCGTCCGTTCGTCTGGCTCATGTCATACCGCCTGTCTGTCCGGTTTTCCTACTGCTTCTCCAGCTGCCTGACCGAGTCGATGACGGTGCCATCGACCCACTTGATGGCCGCGACGACCTTTTCGGTCAGGCGCGGCTTGGCCGCCGGCCCGCCGCACAGGTCCTCGACCTCGGCCTTGATCTCGGCCAGGGGGCGAATCGGCAGGGAGCTTCCGCTCAGCGCCTCGAGGAGGTCGCGCCGCAGCGGGTTGATGGCGATGCCGCGCTCCGTCACGATAACGTCGATCAGTTCGCCCGGCCCGCAGAGGGTGGTCACCTGGTCGACAATGACCGGGATGCGGTCGCGGAAACTGGGAATGGGCAGGATCGTGCACTTGCTGAACAGGCAGTTCTGCCAACCGCCGATGCCGTGCAGCAGGCGGCCATCGCTGTGAGTGACCACGTTGCCGTTGAAGCCCAGGTCGACCTCCGGTGGCGCCCAGCACCACGCAGTCCAGCATCGAGGCGAAGTTGCCCTTGCCGTGCCAGTTGTAGCTCGTGAAGGGCGACGTGTTGACGTGACCGGGGTTCTCGCGCATGGAGCGCACGCCGGCCAGGTCGAAGGTCTGGCCGTCGAGGATGTAGTCGGTCAGGCCCTCTTCCAGCATGTCGACCAGGTACTGGTTCGAGCCGCCGCGCACGAAGCGCGCCTTGATCTTCCGTTCCCGCATGATGTCGCGCAGGAAGAGCCCGAACGAGAGCGCGGTGCCGCCGGCACCGGCCTGGAAGCTGAAGCCGTCGCGGATGATGCCGGCCTCGTCACAGAAACGCGCGGTCAACTCGGCGATGAGCAGTCTATCGGGCGACTTCGTCACCTGCGTGGAGCCCGAGACGATCTTCGCCGGGTCGCCGATCGAGTCGATAACCACGACCTGGTCCACGTTGTTGCCCTGGATCTGCCAGGGAATGCAGGGAAACGGCACCAGATTGTCGGTCACGACGATGACATGGTCGGCATACTGGCTGTCCGCCAGCGCGAACCCGAGCAGCCCGCAGGCGGCCGGCCCACGATCGCCCGTTGCATTGCCGAAGGGGTCGGCCGTGGGGGCGGCAATGACCGCGATGTCGATGTGGACCTCGCCGTCCTGCACGGCCTGCCAGCGTCCGCCGTGGCTGCGCAGCACTGCCGTGCCGCGCATGCGTCCCTCGGTGCAGTAGTCGCCCAGCGGGCCGTTGAGCGAACCCTCGATGTGGTGGATCACGCCGTTTTCCATATGCGCGATCATGCCGTCGTGGCAGGGGAAGCTGGCGCTGGGGAACCAGCGCAGGTCCTTCACGCCCAGCTCTGCCGCCGCCGCGAACACCAGGTTGGCCACGCGGTCGCCGTTGCGCAGGTGGTGGTGCGTGGAAATGGTCATGCCGTCCTTCAGGCCGGCATTGACCAGCGCTTCCCTGATCGACTCGATCGTCTTGTCGCCGTCGGAGGGGTAGTCGCTGCAACTGCGCACCAGCGGGCCCGCCCTGCGGCCGGTCGGGTGGTGACGGCCGACTCCGGCATAGGGCACGGCCGGCTGCCCGTTGATCTCGACCGGCACCAGGCGACCGGCGGCATTCTTTACCAGGCGGCTCATTCGCCACCTCCCGTTTCGCTGCGGACACGCCCGGCGGCCGGCGCGGGCAGCGACTCGCGCCACTCCGCATCCAGGCGCCTCATGCGCACCGCCAGTTCGACCGTGGCCAGGGCGCGCTTGACCACCGGCGCATCGATCATCTTGGTGCCGAGGCTCACGACACCCAGTCCGCGCGCCTGCGCGTCCTCGTAGGCGCGCACGATACGTACGGCCTTGTCGATCTCGTCGGCGGTCGGCGCAAACGCCTCGTGCACGACGCCGATCTGCCGCGGATGAATACAGCCCTTGCCGACAAAACCCAGCGACTTGGCCTCGAGCACCGAGGCGCGCAGGCCGGCCTCGTCGCCGACGTCGCTGAACACCGTATCGATGGGCTGCACGCCGGCCGCGCGGGCGCCGTTGAGCACCTGCGCGCGGGCCCAGAACGACTCGGTGCCCGCGGATGTACGCTGGGCGCCGATGTCGGCCGTATAGTCCTCCAGCCCTATCGCGAGACCGACCACGTCGGGACTCGCCTTGGCGATCTCGTAGGCGCGCCAGGCGCCGAGCGCCGACTCGATGATGGGCATCAGGTGGATGGTGCTCGCGGCGTCCGGCCCGGTCCGCAGGGCGGCAATGCGCCCGGCGACGGCGACCACCTCTGCCGGGTCCTCCACCTTCGGGATCAGCACCAGTTGCACGCCGTGCGGCACGATCCACTCCAGGTCGGCCAGTCCCTGCGCGCCCTGGTTGATGCGCACCATGCGCTCGGCGCCCAGGAAATCGAGCGTGCGCAGCGCGTTGCGCACCAGCGCGCGGGCGGCGTCCTTTTCGGCCGGCGCGACCGAGTCCTCGAGGTCGAGGATCACGCCGTCGGCCCCGTGCAGGGCTGCGTTGGGGAAGAACTTGGGTTCGTTGCCGGGCAGGTAGAGGCGGCTGCGGCGCAGCCGGCCGCGTTCGCCGGCGGCGGCCAGGCCGGCTCGCGCCGCGGGCAACCAGGGCGCGGCGGGCACGTGCCCGGCCCTGCGCACGGCGGTTTCCAGCCGGGCGGCCAGCACGTACGGGCAGGGCCCCCGCGTCGACCACTGTCAGCGCCGCGTGGGTCACGCCCAGCGCGCTGCAACCGGCTTGCAGCTGGGTGCTGATCGAATCGCCGTAGTAGGCGGCAACCTTGCTCTGCAGGGAGATGGTGATGCCGCCGGCGTCCTTAAGTTCGACGCCGATCCAGCAGTCCGAACGCGTGCCGGCGTCGCGTTTGCCGGCCTCGCCGAACCTCGACATGGGTGTGCCTCCGCCTGGTCGCCACACACGGACAACAGTCGCCGCGCACCGCGCGGAACGGGTTGGGGGATCAGCGGCTATGATCGCGCACGCGCGCGGACGAGGCAACCGGGGATCGCCCCCCAGGATCCGAATGTGTCCGTTTGCCAACAGGTTGCCGCCCCGTGCAACGTCGGGGGATAAACCGGGGCGTGTTTCGCGGGAGACGAAATCAACATTTCGCTAACATTTATATAAAACCGACACCCGCAAGCAGTTAGTGGATCGACGAAGTCTGAATACCGGACTGCAGGCACTTGGGGATAACTTGGGGACAGGCCGAGCGGGGAAGCGCGGCGGCGGCCCTGCAGGGCAGGGCCGCCGTCTGCCGGCGCCGGGTTGCCGCGTGGTCGCGCCTAGGCCCCGGCCAACTCGGTCATCGTCGCGGCGAACAGCTTCCAGATCTTCGCCACGGAAGATACCTGGACCTTCTCGTCGGGCGAATGGGCGCCCCGGATGTTCGGGCCGAACGAGACGATATCCAGGTCGGGGTACTTCTCGGTCAGCAGGCCGCACTCGAGCCCGGCATGGATCGCCAGCAGTTCGGGTTCGCTCCCGAAGGCCTCCTGGTAGCGCTGGCGGGTGACCGCCAGCAGCGGCGAGGCCAGGTTCGGCTTCCAGCCCGGGTAGCCCTGGGGCTGCTCCACCTCGGCGCCGGCCAGCAGGCCCAGCGCGCGGTGCTGCTCGACCAGGTCGTGCAGGGACGACATGACCGACGAACGACTGCAGCAGACGATCTCCACGCGCAGGCCGTCTGTCTTGACCACGCCCAGGTTCGTGCTCGTCTCGACCAGCCCGGGAATGTCCAGGCTCATCGCCCCGACGCCGTTGGGAATCGCCGACAGCAGGTTCAGGGTCGTGGCGCTGCACTCGCGCGAGAAGCAGCGCGGCGCCTGGGCCGTCGCCACCTTCCAGGCGAAGTTGTCGTCGACGCCGGCCAGCTCCTCGGCGGCGATGCGCCCGAAGAAGGCATCGAGCAGCTGCTTGAAGCGGCGCGCCTCGGCCTTGGGCACGGTCACCTTCGCTTCGCATTCGCGCGGGATGGCGTTGCGCATGCTGCCGCCGTTGATCTCGACCAGCCGCACGTCCATCTGCGCGGCGGCTGCCTGCAGTGCCCGCGCCAGGATCTTGATGGCGTTCCCGCGATGTTCGTGGATGTTCAGGCCCGAATGACCGCCGCGCAGGCCCAGGACCGTCACCTTGCGGCCCACGGAATCCTTCGGCGCCTTGGCGGCCCGGTTCTTCAGTTCGTAGCGCGTATCGCGGCCGCCGGCGCAGCCGATGAAGATGGCGGTGTCATCCTCGGAGTCGAGGTTGATCATCTTCTTCGCGGTGAAGAAGCCCGGCTTCACGCCCGCGGCGCCGGTCAGCCCCCGCTCCTCGTCCACCGTCAGCAGCACCTCGACCGGGCCGTGGACGACCGTGCGGTCGTCGGCCAGCGCCAGGCCCATCGCCACGCCGATGCCGTTGTCGGCGCCCAGCGTGGTGCCGGTGGCCTTCACCCAGTCGCCGTCGACGACGAGTTTCAGCGGATCGCGCGTGAAATCGTGCGCGGTGGCGGCGTTCTTCTCGCACACCATGTCGACGTGGCCCTGGATCAGCACCGTCGGCGCGTTCTCCCGGCCCGGCGAGGCCGGGATGCAGATCAGCAGGTTGCCCACCTCGTCCTGCTTCCAGGGAAGGCCGCGACGGTCGGCCCAGCCCTTGAACATGCCCAGCACGGCGGCCTCGTTGCCCGAACCGCGCGGGATCGCGCTCATCTTCTCGAAGATCCTCCACACGGCAGACGGCTGCAGGGATTCCAGCGTCGACATGGTTTCTCCTTGGGTCGGGTCGTGTCGGCGGGCAATGGCCGACGGCTATCGGCGGCGGGCCGCGCAGGCCCGTCAGTCGGTGTATTCGAGGATCAGGCCCCAATATCCGGCGCAAAGCAGGTTCCCGCACGGGTCCAGGGCAATGGCGTCGAGTTGGTCGCGGCGGCCGGTGGGCAGTTCGGACCAGCCTTCGCCCTCGTACTCGAGCACGAGGCCGTTGCTGCCCGCGGCGTAGACCTTGCCGCGGCTGTCGCCGGTCAGCCCGAACAACGGGAACGACGCGCCGCTGCCGCGCGATTCCCAGATGGTCTGTCCGGACCCGTCGCCGGTGCCGTGCAACGAGAGGCCGGCGTCGCCGACGATCACCGTTTCGGTGCCCGGACGGCACCAGACCGCTTCCAGCGGCCCAAAGACGCCACTTTCGAGCGGCGTCCAGACGATGCCGTCGAAGTGGACGATGGTCCCGCCCAGGCCGACCGCGTAGACATCCTGCACCCCGCGCCCGTGGACGGCGAGCAGCGGGTAAGTGGTGCCGCTCTCCATCTCTTCCCAGACGTAACCATCGAAGTGGAAGATCGCGCCGTTCTGGCCCACGGCGAAGATGCTCCCGTTGTCGATGCCCCAGATGGCCTCGAGGTTCACGCCCGAGACGAGTTCCCAGACCGTCCACGGCCTGCCGGTCTGGTACCGCATGATGACGCCGTGGTTGCCGACGATGAAGAAATCATCCGGTCCCATGCCCCACACACCCGACCAGTCGATGCCCGGGTACTGCGGCGAGATATCCAGCCAGCCGCCTTCGCCGCCCAGCAGCACGGTACCCGACTTGCCCACGGCGACGGCGGTCTCGCAATCGGCGGCCCAGATGCCGGTCAGCCAGTGCGTGCGCCCTTCGTTCAACGTCTCCCAGGCGGGGTCGGTCAGGCGCATGACCAGCCCGTTGTAGCCGACCAGCAGCATGGAACTGTCACCGTCGCCCCAGAGCCCGTAGAGGTAGCGGCCACCGGCCACGGTGCGGCTGCGCCAGGTGCCGTCCTCGCGCGTCAGGAAGACGCCGTTGGCGCCGACGGCCACCGGATCCTTGCCGGGCAGGCCGCGCACGTCCCAGAGCCGGTCGAAGACGCCGCCGCTGTCCTCGACCTGCCAGGACTCGCCGTCGTAGTGCACGATGGCCCCGAGGGCGCCGACGGCATAGACGTCGCTGCCGTTCGTGCCCCAGACCGCGTCGAGGGCCTGGCTTGTCGGGCTGTCCATGGGCGTCCAGGCGGCGCCGTCGAAGTGCATGATGATGCCGTCGCGGCCCACCGCGAAGATGTCGTCGGCCGCTGCGCCCCAGACCGCATACAACGTGCCGTCGGTGCCGCTGTCCTGGGCCGTCCACGACGTGCCGTCGAAGCGGCTCAGCGCGCCGTCCTGGCCCACCGCGTAGATGTTGTCCCAGGCCGTGCCCCACAGGCCGTACAGGTCGCGGGTCGTGCCGGCGTACATCGAGACCCAGTTCTCGCCGTCGTAGCGCAGGCACAGGCCGCTCTCGCCCACGACGAACACACGGTTGGCCGCCGTACCCCACACCGAGCGCAGGTTCTGGAAATACTCGAAGTGCCAGGTGGTCCAGGCGCCATCGCGGTAACGACTCACGGCGCCGCGTTCACTGGTCACGAAGAAGTGCGTGGCCGACAGGCCCCAGACCGCGCGGTTGGTGTACTGCGGCTCGAGCGTGGTGACCCACTGCCGGCCGGACTTCGGCGATACGGGATCATCGCCACAGCCCGTCGCGAGCAGCAGGCACAGGCAGGCCATGGCCAGCGGTGCCGCGCGATGCAGCGCGCGGCGAGGCCCGCGCAGGCGCGCCGGCGACGGACATCTCCGAGGCGATGTCCGAGGCGATGTCCGAGGCAATGTCCGCTCCGCGAACGCCATGTTTCCACCCACAGGGTGAACGTGACCGACCGGCCCCGGGGGCCGGCGTGGGAAGCACCATATTAGCACACTGCGGCCGGTCCGGCAGGGCCAAAACCCCGCCTGCGCCCGCGTTTCAGCGCACCGCCAGCAGCGGCGACGCCCCGGCAGCCCAGTTGCCCCGCTCGGGCCGTCCCTGGCCCGCCGGCAGGGCCAGCCAGCTGTACTTGCCGTAGTGGGAAACGCGGTCGGCCAGGCCCGGCAGGCGGGCGGGCGAGCCGCACAGGACGACCAGCGCCGTGGCGCCCGGACGGCGCGGATCGGCCGCGGCGAAGACCAGGTCGGTGCTGTCCAGGCTGTAGCGCTTGCCCTCGAGGAAGAACGTGCGCCCGGAGACCGTCAGGCCGGGGGCCGCGAACCTCGCCAGCAGGGCCGGGCCGGGATTGAGAACCACGGCGGTGCGCCCTTCCTCGGCCGGCAGCTCTTCGCCCGGCAGGCCGTCGACGACAACGGCGCTGTCGCTCTCGGTGAAGGCGCGCGCGAAGGCCCGCGCGGCGTCCGCCAGCGGGCCGGCCGGCTGGTCGACGACGAAGACGTGGCGGTCGCTGCCGAAGACCTGGCTGATGGTCGGCTCGATCTCGGCCGGGTCCAGTCGCCGGAAGAGATGGCAGTCGGGATCGACAGCCAGGCGGGTGGCGCCGGCCACCGGCAGCGTGAACGAGCCCTCGGCCCCCCGCAGTTCGACCACGTGCTCGGTCTCGGCGCCGCCGGCGGCCGTCACGCGCACCGGCACCGACAGGTCATAGCTCGGCGCCGCCTGCCGCAAACGGAACGTGACCTTCGTCGCCTCGAACTTGACGTCGGCCAGCGCCAGTGACGGCGCCCCCACCCGCGTCAGCCACTGTTCGGCGAAGCCCGTGTCGAGCCCGAACGCAGTCAGGAAATCGCTCCACCCGGCAGCGCGGAACCGGTGCGTCGAGGCCACTTCC
Organism: bacterium; assembly: GCA_016703265.1. Taxonomy (NCBI): domain Bacteria; species bacterium. Next base: position 303,513 of record JADJCK010000005.1, on the reverse strand, counting down.
CGCAGGGCCGCCAGGAAGCGTTCGCGACCGACCTGCCGGTCGGCCATGTGGAAAACCATCGTGCTCTTGCCGTAGCCGACGGCACGCGTGGCGCCGCTGTGCCGGCTGCGGAACGCGCTCAGCGGGAAGTCCTTGGTCGGGTCGGTCACGTAGGCCGCGTAGTCCTTGAGCAGGTTGCGGCGGTATTCACGGGCCGCCGCCGGGCCTTCCAGTTCCTTGTAGTGGTAGTCGGCACACCAGGTCGTCAGGCCTTCGCACCAGTTGCCTTCGTCCAGGTCGACGAAGATGGAATTGCCCCACCAGTTGTGGGCGATCTCGTGCCCGAAGCTCGTGTACGGGATGAACGGCAGGCGCAACACCTGGCCGCCCAGCAGCGTGTACGAAGGCATGCCGTAGCCGGTCGGAAACCAGTTCTCGACGGTGGCGAACTTCGCATAGGGATACGGCCCGATCATCTCCTCGTACATGGCGATGTAGGCGCGCGTGCGCTCGAGGTAGGTGGCGCGCAGCTCGGGCTCATCCGACAGCAGGTAGGTGCACGACTCCAGCCCTTCGCGGATGGTCTCGCAGGTGACGACGAAGCGGTTGGCCACCAGGTCGAGGCTGTCACTGGGGTCGTCGGAACGCCAGCGGGTGTGCAGCCGGCCGTTCGCTTCCCGGTGCTCCACCAGCTTGCCCTGCGTCACCGTCTCGTAGCCGGCGGGCGTGTCCAGGCTGAGGTCGTAGGTCCCCAGGGCGCCTTCGGCAGTCGGCAGCCAGCCCGACATCGAGGACATGTAGATACCCTCGGCCGAGATGGTCGCCGAGATTTCCCCGCCCACGTTCTCGCGCGAGAATTCCACCTCGTCGACCGGCGCGTTGAACGTGCCCCGGGCCGACAGCACCAGTTCGCCGCCCTGCGCCAGGCCCGCCGCCGCGAGGTCGAGGCGCTGCCAGGGCCCGCCGTCCGCCTCGGTCGCCTCCACACGCGTGATCGCGGCGGCTGCGCCCGACTGCAGCGCGCCCTGCCCGGCGACGATCTCGTAGGCCAGGCCGTCACCCAGCCGCAGGCACTCGAGGCCGGCGGGCACCGTGACACGATCCCGCAGGGAGATGGTGTGAACCTCGATATTGAAGATTGCCTCGACCGCATGCGCGAGCACCGGCGCCGGCTCCGCCGTCGCGGCGCGCCCGCCGCTCACCGGCATGAGTCCCGCCACCAGGACTGCCGCCGACACTGTCAATACGCTCTTGCGCAGGTGCATCGCCTTCGCCTTTCGCGGCGGCTGCGGGGCCGCCGTCACCGTTCGTCAGTCGACGACCACTTCGACCCAGGGGCGTCCGGCCAGGTACTTGACGGCCGCCGCCTGCAGGTCGGTCAACGCCGGAGGCTCGCCGCCGGCCAGGCCGCGGGCGTAGGCCGCGAGGTCACCGTCCAGTTCGGCCATCGCCAGGTAGTAGGCCTGCCCCAGCGAGGACAGCCGCCGCATCATCAGGCGCCCGCGCCGCGCCGCGTGTGTGCGCGTCACTTCCTCGGCCGTGATCGTCGCCGGGTCGAAGCCCTCGATGAACTCGCGCAGGGCCACCCGTCCTTCCTCGCCGCGGTTGCTCGGCGGGTTCAGCCACGCCGTCATGGTCGCCTGTCCGGCCTCCAGCTCCACCGAAGCGCCGACGCTGTAGCTGAGGCCGCGGGTCTCGCGCAGTTCCATCGCCAGTCGATCACTGAGAATCGACACGAGCAGGCCCAGGGCGCGTTCATCGCCCGGAGCCACATCGAAAACCGAGCCCAGGCGGATGGCCGTCAGCTGCCCGCCCACCGTCGCCTTCGCGGCGCCGGCCGCTGCGGTGACCGGCAGCGGCGGCAGGGCCGCGGTCGGAACGCCGCGTCCGGGCAGGAGCGCGGCCACGTCGGCACACCACTGCGCGTGCGACTGGGGCCCCACGCAGGCGATGATCAGGTTGCGTGGCGCGAACGCCTCGCCGAACACCGCGCGCACCTGGCGATAGGTCAGGCCGCCGATCGACTGCGCGTCGCCTTCCGGGGGCATCGTCAGGGCGTGGTCGCCGAACAGTTCCCGGTCCAGGAGTGCGTCGGCCACGACCCGGGCACTGCCCTGCTGGCGGCCCAGGTCGGCCACGCGCTGGCCGCGCAGGCGCGTGAAACCGGCCTCGTCGAAAGCGGCTCCGCGGAGCGCCTCGGCGAGCAAGGCCAGCACCTCGCGGCCGTTCCCGGCCGCGCATTCGACGCGGATGAAGCTGTACCGCCCGCTGGTGTAGTAGTCGTCCATCGGGATGCCGGGGTCGTCAACCTTCTTCACGAGCGCACCCAACTCACGCAGGCGCGCCGCCAGGCACTCGCCGTTGCAGCCGGCGAAACCCTCGTCGAGAAGCCGGTGCGCCAGGTCCACGGCGCCGGCTGCGGCCAGTTCGCGGTCCAGCCGCGAGCGGGCGCGCACCGTCAGGTGGATCGCCGTGAGCGGGCTGGCCGGATTGGTCTGGCTGACCACGACGGCGCCGGTCGGCAGGACCGTACGCTCGACCTCGGGCGCCGCGGGCGCTGCCGGGACGGCCGGCGCTGCGGGCTCCTTCGGCGCTTCCGGGGCTGCTGCCGGCATCCGCCCCGGCATGCCCGCCGGTGCACCACCGGGCATTCCCGCGGGCGGCCCCTGCGTTGCAGGAGCCGCCGGCGCCGCCGGCTCGATGAGGACCGCCAGGCACGGCGCTCCCGCGAGCCAGCGGTCGAGCACGCGCGACACGTCGTCGGCGGTGACCGCGTTCAGGCGGTCGAGGTAACCCACGAACGCGTCGGGGCCACCCTGCACCAGCGCGTCGGCGATGTAGATGCCGGTCATGCGCAGTTGTTCGCGGTTGAGCAGGGTCTGTGTGGCGTTGAGCCGGGCGATGCCGCGGATCGCCGTTTCGTCGATGCCTCCGTCGGCGGCATCGGCCACCGCGCGCTGCACCAGCGGCAGCAGCGTCTCGGCATCGGTGCCCTCCTGGAGCTCGAAGCGCAACACCAGACGGCCGTAGCCCGGCGCCGCCTCCCACCAGCTCGAGACCTCGGGACGCTGCGCCTCGTCGACGGCGCCCAGGGCGCGCGTGATGATGCCGCTGCCCTCGAGCGTGAGCAACTCGTTCAGCACGAGGAACGCCGTGTGGTCGTCCTGCCCCCAGGTGGGCGCCGTGAAGACCAGCGCCAGCGCCCGCGAATCGCCGCCGCGCCGCGTGACGCCGCGCGTCGTCTCGATGGGCCGGGCCGGCCGCTGGTCCGGTCGGGTGAGGGTACCGGGCGGCACGCCGCCGTAGTACTTCTCCAGCCATTCCAGCACCTGCGCCCGGTCGAAGTTGCCGGCCACGGTCAGGATCATGTTGTTGGGCACGTACCAGCGGCGATAGAACTCATAGACGTCGTCACGATTCATGTGCTCGATGGTGGCCATCGTGCCGACGGTGGGCAGTTCCAGGTCCGATCCCGCGAAAATGACCTCGCGCAGGGTGTTCTCGGCGAACTCGCCCGGACGGTCGCGCCCCTGC